>CAWVXN010000510.1:0-2583 GCA_963933695.1 uncultured Myxococcales bacterium
CTTCGCGTTCTTCGAAACAAACCCGCACCCGCATCCCAATTTTCACATCGGCGGGCGAACATCCCACCAGATTCGTCGTCAGCCGGAGACCGGGCTGCTCATCGATTTCGACAATAGCCACCCAATACGGAGGATCGAAACCCGGCACCCACGGCTGATGGTTGAGCGTATAGGTGTAAAGCCGGGCAAGCCCGGAAACCGCTTCGGGCGAGAGTTCCCGGGAGAGGCATTCCGGGCAGACCGGTGCCGGCGGATGCACGTACGTCCGGCAGGCCTGGCAGCGCAAAAAACGCAACTCGCCTTCGGCCCCTCCCTGCCAGAAGTGTGCGTTCTCGGCCCCCACCTCGGGGAGCAGTCGGAACGGCTTCTCGGTCATGGGATTTGGTCCTCGCTATCAGCTGCCCGGCAAAGGCGAATGCCGGAACATCTAGAGGGGGGTCCGGGTCTGGACGTCAATAACGACGGGAATGGAATCGGTGTATCCGCCAAAGGGGCGCGCTAGCCGAGCGAGCAGGTAGCGATCAACGAAGCGCTGGCGAATAGCCTCGGACTCGTCGGGGGCTTCCACCACTCGCGCCCTCCCGACCAGACACTCTCCACCGATGCGAACCGAAACCTCGGGCTCAGCCCCAAGGTTCTTGCACCAGTGCGGATGCGAGGCGCCCCCGGTCAAATAGACACGGCCCGGCCCCAGTGCGAACCAGATCGTCACCCCTCGCGGCTCGCCCGTCCGACGGCCGCGGGTAGTCAGGCGGCAATTCCAGTAGCGCTCAAGGTTCGAGAAGTCGTTGTCCATTCCGTTGGGGAGCCTAGCGCCCGAAGGCACCACCGTCCGACCCCGACGACAATCGGTTAGCCTATTTGATCTCGGGCCCGGTCCAAGGTCGGGTCGACCTGGGAATCCATCCAAAAAGGAGAATGGGGCCATGTCACTCGAAGGACGAATTGCACTCGTAACCGGCGCCAGTCGCGGCATCGGTCGGGCGGTGGCCCTGGCCCTGGCCGAAGACGGCGCCGATGTTGCCGTGCACTACAACCGGGACCTGGCTGCAGCAGAGGAAAGTGCCGAGGCCATACGCGCCCTCGGCCGCCGGGCGGTTCCGGTGGCTGCGGCCATTCAGGACCCGGGCAGTCTCGCCACCATGGTGGAACTCGTGCAGAAGGAACTTGGCCCTGTCGGCATCCTGGTCAACAATGCAGGGGTCGCGAGCCAAGGCCGAAGCGTACTGAAGACCGAGGCCGAAGAACTCGAGGCGCTGATGCGCATTCATGCCCTTGGCCCCCATGAGCTCTGCAAGCGCGTATTGCCGGGCATGCGGGAACAGGCACGCGGCGACATCGTGATGGTTTCCAGCATGGCCACGAAATACAATGCCGCCGGGGGCGCCCCTTACAATATGGGCAAGGCCGCAATGGAGGCACTGGCGTTCACCCTCGCCGCCGAAGAAAGGCGTTTCGGGATAAGGGTCAATGTTGTCGCCCCTGGTCTGGTTGAGACGGAAATGGGAAGGCGCCTGGTCAAGGCCACGTCGGGCATCGAAGATCTTCGCCAACTGGACGAGCAGATGCCCTTCGGACGGGTCTGTCAGCCGGAAGATATCGCTAACACCATTCGTCACATCGTCTCCGATCGGAGCGCCTACACCACAGGGCAGTGGATTGGCATTGATGGCGGAGGTCAATAGAGCTCCCATGTGGAACGCGATTCGTTCCTTCTTTTCACCCCCGATGACCGCCGATCCGGCGGAAGTCAACGCCAAGCTCCACTGGATGGTTCGGCTGCGCTGGCTCGCGATAACGGCCCAGATCATTTCGATCTTTCCCGCCCTCTATTTCCGAATGATCGATCCCAAAGTTCTCCCCATTTTCATCGGGGCAATCGGGCTGCTGATCGTTTGGAACCTGCTCACCTGGGGCGCCCTCCAGCGCGGATGGGAATTGCCTTCGCCCCAAATCCTGATCCAGCTCTGTGCGGATATCGCGATTCTCTCGACACTGCTGGCCCTGACCGGCGGCGCCTGGAACCCAACCGTACCCATTCTCTTTGTTCATTCGGTTCTGGGGGCGATGCTGCTTCAGGGTCGACGTAGTCTTCTCTTTTTCTTCATCCTGCTCATCAGCGTGATTTCGATGCAGTTCGTTGCTCATATTCCACCCGCCCTGAAAGACTCACTTCTGCCGCGGACAATCCTCTTTCCCGCCCAGTTCCTCGTTGCCCTTGTGTTTTGGATTCTGACCGCTTGGCTGTCGCGAACACTCGGAGCCTTGCAATCGGATCTCTCGGCGGCGCGCGAACGGAAAACCCGCATTGATCGTCTGCGCGCGGTAGGCGCACTGGCCGCCGGACTCTCCCACGAATTCGCAACGCCACTCAACACCGCGCAGCTCCGCTTGGGCCGACTCGCCCGCTCCATGAATCTCGCGGACAACCCAGACCTGATGACCGCGAGAGAAGAGCTCAATCGCTGCGGTGAAGTTCTCCATCACATTGCGGGCTCCCAACTCGATCCCGAAAGGTTGAGTCTCGAGGTCGCCGACATCGATGCCCTCGTGGGGCAAGTCTGCCGTGGCGTCGCGAATGAT
>CAWVXN010000511.1:0-2582 GCA_963933695.1 uncultured Myxococcales bacterium
AGCATCCACCCAGGACATCGCTGGAGGAACCATGGCCGAAGAAAGCGCCGCGAGCCCCCAAAAAGTGAGGACCAGGCTCGCCGCCACGATCCTGCTGCTCAGGGACCGCGCCGAGCATCTCGAAGTCTTCATGGTGGAGCGACATCACAAGATCGACTTTGCCACGGGAGCTCTGGTTTTTCCGGGGGGCAAGGTTGAGACCACCGACGCCGGGCAAAGCATGCGATCCCTTTGCGCCGGCGTCGACGAACTCGACGACGACGCCATCACGGTCCGGGTCACAGCGATCCGCGAAACCTTCGAGGAATCCGGCGTTCTGCTGGCTCGGCCTCGGGGCCAGGGGGAACTCATCGGAGCCGACGCCCTAGCCAAGATCGACGCGACCTACCGCGCGGCGCTCCAGGCGGGCGAAACCGATCTGCGAACGCTCGCCGAAGCCGAGAACCTCAGCCTCGCCTGCGACTGCCTGGTGCCCTTTGCCCATTGGATCACCCCGGACATGCTGCCCAAACGTTTCGACACGCATTTTTTTCTGGCCGATGCACCGGGCGATCAACTCGCCCTCCACGACGGCTCCGAATCGGTGGACTCGGTCTGGACCACGCCGGCCGCCGCTCTGCAAGCCGAAGCCGATGGTAAGCGGACCATCGTTTTCGCAACCCTGGCCAACCTGCAAAAACTCGGGCGCAGCCCCACCACCCGTGAAGCCATGGCGGCAGCACGCGCCGGCGCCGTTGTCACAGTGCAGCCCTGGGTGGCCAAGAACGACGCCGGAGAGCCGATGCTCTGCATCCCCGAAGAAGCCAACTACGACATCACCCGGGTTCCTCTTGCGGACATCAAGGGCTAAACCCGGGGCAATGCCCCCGGTGGCACGGCCGCACACCCGAGACCCGAGCCCCGCCGCCCACGCGAGGGGGCCGGAAAAGTGAGCGCCCCGGGCCGCGCGGGACCTCGCACCCGGCGTTCGGGATGGCTCGTAGCCACCCTCGCACTCGCGGCCTGCGCGGGGCTCGAGCCCACCGTCTCCCCAATCGACATCGAGCAGAAACTCGACCAGGGCCAAGGCGCCCTGGCTCGGGGGCACCCGAGCCAGGCCCGCACGTTGTTCGGCGAAGCCCTCTCCGCCGCCCAAAAAAACAACGCCCCCGCTATGGAGATCGACGCCCGCATCGGCATCGCCGAATCCGAACGCGAACTTGGCGATCTCGGCGCCGCACTCGCCCAACTCGAAGCCGCCCGCCCCCTGGGCCAAGACCCCGGGGCGCGCCCGGCGCAACCCGCGATGATCGAGATCGCCTTGGGGGGAACCGCCCTGGCCGCGGGCCAACCCGAGATCGCCCAGACATGGCTCGAGGCGGGCATTCAACATGCCCGGGAAACCAACCAACCCCGGCTCCTGGCCGCCGGGCAACTGGATCTCGGCACCCTGCTGGCTCTTCGAGGCGAGAGCCAACAAGCCCTCGACGTATACCGACGCAGCGCGGAATCCGCCCTGGCGGGAGGGGAGACCCTGGCCGCCGCCAAGGCTCTGGCCAACGCAGCCCGACTGGAACTGAACGATCCCGCGCTATCCGAGGAACTCCTCGTTCGCTCGGCCGCCCTCGCCCGCAACCTGCCCCCCAGCCACGCAAAAGCGCATCTGCTGATCAGCCTCGGCGAGCGCCAAATGAGCTTTCCCCGTGCCGAGCCCACCGACCCGGGCTCCCAAACAACCGGTGCCGCGGGCCTCTTGCGGGAAGCCCTGGCCACCGCCGACAGTTTGGACGATCCGCGTGCCGCGTCGTATGCCCTGGGTTTCCTCGGCGCGTTCTACGAGCAGAACGGGCAAGCCGACCGGGCGCTGACCACCACCGACGAAGCCATAGCCCGGGCCGCCCGCATCGACGCCCCGGAATCCCTCTACCGCTGGCAAGCGCAAAGGGGCCGGCTGCTGGCCGCCGCAGAAAGACTGCCCGAAGCCATCACGGCCTACCAGTTCGCCGTCGACCGCCTGCAGGCCCTCCGCCACCGGAAAGCTTGGGGGGGCCACCTCCGGGACTCGACTTTTCAGAGCGAGGCCGAACCGATTTACTCCGCCCTGGTGGATCTCCTGCTCCGCCAAGCCCAGGCCCAAGCCGGCCAGTCGCAAAAACCGATCGGGCCAAAGGACGGTGCGGAACAAGCGCTGCTCCGGCGCGCCCGGAACACCGTCGAGCAACTTCGCGCCGCCGAGTTGCGCGACTATTTTCAGGACGATTGCGTCGACGCCCTCCAGGCCAAGCTAACCGGACTGGAATCCGTTTCGGGCTCGGCGCTGGTCATCTATCCGATCTCCCTGCCCGATCGGCTGGTGGTGCTGGCGGGCTTTCCTTCGGGCCGGCTCGAGCAATTCGCCGTGCCCGTGGGCCACGCCGAAGTGGAGCGTGAGGCCCGCGCCTTGCGAAAGCGGCTCGTCAACCGCGCGACCCGGCGCTACCTCGTCCACGCGCGCACCCTCTACGACTGGCTGATCCGACCAATGGAAGCGAGGCTCGACGCGGGTGACGATGCGGGCGACGATGCGGGCGACGATGCGGGCGAGATAGACACCCTTGTTTTCG
>CAWVXN010000512.1:0-2579 GCA_963933695.1 uncultured Myxococcales bacterium
TTGAAGGCAGACCGCGCGCAGGCCTTCGGCCTCTTCGATGATTTCATTGCCGTCGAGATCCGTAGCCCGAATCGTGACCCGGGCGAAGCGTTCGACGTCGGCGGTGTAGTCGGGCACCGAGAGGCAACCCTCTTCCCAGATAATTTCCCCTTCGGTGTGGATGAACTCGGGGTTGATCATCACCTGGGGACAACGCTCGGCATCCTCTTCGCTCCACTCGGTGTCGATCACGAAGAGCCGAATGGCCTCGCCGACCTGGGGGGCCGCGAGACCAATGCCCGGCTCGTCGTACATGACTTCGAGCATGTCCCGGGTGAGCTCACGGATCGCGTCGGTGATCTCGCCCACCGGCTGGGAAATCATTTTCAGCCGTGGATCGGGGAATTGGAGGACTTCTCGGAGGGCCATGGGATCCCAGTCTCTAGCCGGGCTTGCCCGGGTTGGTTGCAACCGTTCAGGAGACGAGGCATGAGCCTCTAAGTTCTTGTCCTGATTGAGTTTTCTCTTTATAGCATATCCATGGGATTGACATCCACCGAGACCTGGATGCCGCGGTCGGCTTGGCGACCGAGTTGGGCAACGTGCTGGGAGACCGCTCGTACCTGATCGCGATCGCTCCCCTTGATGACGATCTGTTGCCGATGCCGCCCGCGCAGACGAGGGAATGCCGCGGGGACAGGGCCGAGGACTTCGCATGCCGAGGGCGCATTCGAGGGCGCATCCGGGAGAACCGGAGAGAGTTTCTCGCGCGCCCCGGAGGCCAGAATTTCGGCCGCCCGCTGGGTGTGTTCGAGATTTTCGCCGGAAACGATGATCTGGCTGATGCGTCCGAAAGGCGGGTAGCCCAGGGCGGCTCGGTGGCCGAGTTCCTCGCGGTAGAAGGTTTCGTAATCATGTTGGCGGACGGGCCGAATCGCGTAATGGTCGGGCAGGAAACTCTGCAGGACGACGCGCCCGGGGGCCTGGGCTCGGCCCGCGCGTCCCGCGACCTGGGTGAGGACCTGGAAGCAACGCTCGGCAGCCCGAAAATCCGGCATGTGGAGGCCGAGGTCGGCGGCCACCACGCCCACCAGCCGAACCCCGGGAAAGTCGTGGCCCTTGGCGATCATTTGGGTTCCCACCACGATGTCGATTTCGCCCGCGGCCAGACCATCGAGCACTGCCCGCACGTGGCCCCTGCGTTGGGCACTGTCCCGGTCCAGGCGTGCCGTGCGAGCCGCGGGCAGGAAAGCCCGGATTTCTTCTTCGAGGCGTTCGGTGCCGGTGCCGAGCAGCGCGGTGTCGGTGTTTCCGCACTGGCCGCATTTGTCGGGCGGCGGTTTGACAAATTCGCAGTAGTGGCAACGCAGGCAATGTTGAGAGGCGTGGTAGACCAGGGCGACATCGCAGTGGGGGCAGTGTTCGGCGAAGCCACAGTCGAAACAGAAGATTCGAGTGGAAAAGCCGCGCCGATTCAGGAAGAGAATGCTCTGGGCCCCCTCGGCCAGGGTTTCCTGCATGGCTAGGCGTAAGGCCTTGGAGAGGATCAGCTTGCGGCCTCGAGGGGTTCGGCGTCGCTCCTCTTCGAGGTCGACGATTTTTACCGCCGGCAGGGGACGGCCGCCGATGCGCCGATCCAGAACGACGCGCTCAATTTCACCCCGGTCGGCGCGGTAGCGGTTTTCCAGGGCCGGGGTCGCGGAGCCCAGGATAACCGGGCATTGGGAGAGTTCTGAAAGCTTTTCGGCGAGTCGTCCCGCGTGGTAGCGGAATCCCTGTTCATTCTTGTAGGCCGAGTCGTGTTCTTCGTCGATGACGATGATCCCGATATTGCTGAGGGGCGCGAAGAGCGCGCTGCGTGCGCCCACGGCAATGGCGGTGTCGCCCGCGCGAAGGCGCTGCCATTGTTCCAGGCGCTCGCCGGGCTGAAGGCCGCTATGAAGCACCGCCAGGTCGTCTCCGAAGCGTGCTCGGAGTCGCGCCACGATCTGATGGGTGAGTGAGATCTCGGGCACCAGGACCAGCGCCTGACGGCCCGCTTCCAGCGCGGTGGCCACCGCGCGCAGGTAAATTTCGGTCTTGCCGCTGCCGGTCACACCGTGCAGGAGAAAGGTCTTGCTGCGGCTTTCCCGGATGCACTGGGTGACGGGTTCGAGTACCCGGGCCTGATCTTCGGTGAGGGGGAGAGGGGGCTCTCGGGGCACCGGGGGTCCAAGGACGTTGCGTGGAGCCTCGCGTTCGAAGGTCTCGGCCAGCCCTCGGGCGACCAGTGAACGGAGATGGGCGGGTTGCGCGCCGGTGCGCTCGGTCAATTGCGACGTGACTGTGGGGCCGTGTCGCTCCAGGGCACGCAGCAGGTGCGCCTGTTTTGGGGCCCTTGCGAGATCGGTCTCGCAGCACGCGTCCACGTCGATCCCTGGGCTGACCCGGGCGACTTTTTCTCGGGCGACGCGAGCCGACGGTCGGCGCAGGGCGTCGATCTGGTGGAGCAGTCCGTCTCCCAAAAGTTGCTCCAAAATATCCCGTGCGGCCGGGAGTCGCCGGAGCAGCCCCGCGGTTTCGGTGGGCGCCTTGTTGAGCAACTCCAGGACCTGGGCGGA
>CAWVXN010000513.1:0-2579 GCA_963933695.1 uncultured Myxococcales bacterium
CGTTCAGGTCTGCGTAAGGGGGATCGAGAAAAACAAGGTCAAAGGCTTTTCCCTCAGCACCCAGTCGGGGAATGGCTCCGCGCACCTCAGCGCGCACAACCTTGGCCAGGGAGGCCACACCCAACTGCTCGAGATTACCCTCGATCGCCGCCACCGACTGAAGGGAGCGATCCACCGCCACCAAGGCCTTGGCCCCACGGGAAAGCGCTTCTATGCCCAAGGCGCCCGTCCCGGCAAAGAGATCCAGGACCTCGAGGCCGTCCAATCCACCCAGGCGGGCGAAAATCGACTCTCGCACCCGGTCCGAGGTCGGGCGAACGCCCGGAGGCGGTGCGGCGAGGCTTCGGCCCCGAAGACTTCCTGCCACGACTCGCAACTTGACTCCCCCCATTTGAAATCTCGCCGCAAACCTAGCAACTCATCAGCCAAGGTCGGCTGGCGCGGCGAAGCCTCAAGTTCCCTCGACTCGAGACTCCGGCGTGTCCAAGCTTCGGGCAACGGAATAGGCGGATCCGATTGCCGTTCCCATCATGGGCTCTTGATAAAACATACTTGCCTACCTGCACAGTTTTTTTCAGCGCCGGGGTCGTCTCGGTTGAATGTCAGGCGTCCCCTGCTTAGACTGCGTGACCCTTGGGAGAACCGTATCCCCAAGGTTGACCACAGCATCGGGCGAGGAGAGTATTTCGTGGCGGCAGGCTCCATCGAGCGAATCAAGAAAAAGCTTCCCCAGCGCATCTCCGAGATCAGGGGGAATCGATCCCAGCGACAATTTGCCCGGGAACTCGGCGTCTTCCAACAGAATGTTCATCGCTACGAAAGCGGAACCACCCCCCATGCGGACTTCCTCATCACCTTGGCGTTGAGGGAAAACATCTCCCTCGACTGGTTGCTTCTGGGCAAGGGAAAGATGCGCAGAGCCCGCTAGCGGCTTGCTGCATTCCGGGCGGATGCCTGCCCGTTCCCAACCCCGCAAAAGCCTGCGCCCCCGGTGAGTTCAAAAATTTCGAACCCGCTCGCGCGCTAGAAATAGTGGAACGTCCCTACCTCGCCCCCCGGGCCGCCGCCCTCTCTATTCCTACCGACCGTGCGCACTTGGACCCCCAACTCGTTCGCCGGCCCTGGACTTTTCGGGATTGAGCCGGATGGGCATGCATATTGCTCTCTCTTCCCCTCGGACGGCACTCAAGATCGTCCCCGCGAGAAAGCAGTCCCCACAGGCAAAAGTGGGGCCCTTGCGGCCGAGGGGAGCACGGCATGAACGATCGAAGGCACTTTCAATCCCGGATCACGACAACTCAACGCGCCGAAGTGGGGCACGCCAAGCGCTTGGGCATCGGTCTGGCACGGGTCGCGCTGATCTTCCTTCTCGTCGCCGAGGGGGCGGAAGTCGCGCGGTTCCTATCCGCGACTTTCGTCCCAACGCCGGCAGCGACCCCGGTCTCGCCGCCCCAAAGCGAGTCCCCGGTTGGCGAAACCAATAGACCGACGCTCCCAGAGCCGGTCGCTTCCCGGCCCAACCCTTCGGATTCGATGGTGCTCGCCCGGCTTCGTCGCCCGGGGAGCGGTCTCACCCTCAGCGAGGCCGAGGAACTGGCCCAGGTCATTATCGAGGAATCCGCCCGGCACAAATTCGAACCCGCCCTGGTCATGGCTGTCATTCATGTGGAGAGCAGCGGACGTATACTCGCCGTTTCGCCGGTGGGTGCATTGGGGCTGATGCAGATCATGCCGCCTACGGGCCGAGAACTCGCCGCCCGCCACGGCATTCCGTGGAACGGCCCGGACACCCTGCTCGATCCCGTCGTCAATGTAAAACTGGGCGTCGCGTACCTCCGCAGGCTCACCGATCGCTACCAGGACGTGAACGTCGCCCTTGCCGCGTACAATTGGGGGCCGGGTCGCATCGACAGGCGACTCCGGGCAGGAGAAAGCCTGCCCACCCTCTACCCCGACCGCGTGATGCAGGTCTACACGAAGACCATGGGCGAGACCACCGTCGGTCGCTCCTGATCCGGCCTGAGCTACTCCCTCGGCTCCACCTGTATCAACGCCTCGACCCAGGCATCCACCGCCCGCATGGCGTCGTCCGGGGCGCCCGAGTAGCCATTGATAAGGATCGAAAAAATCACCGCTTCACCGTCGGCCCGCTCGGCATAGCCCGACAGCGCGACCACGCGCTGAGTCGTCAGCAGTCCGGTCTTGGCCCGAACGCCGTCGACGGAAGCGGCCGTGCGATGTTCAAGAGTGCCATCCCGACCGGCAATGGGAAGCGCGGCGACGTATTCGGGACCGAAACGAAAGGAACTCGCCCCCCGATTCAGCGCACCTACGAACACGCGCGGACTCACCCGGCTGTCGGGTGAAAGGCCCGATCCATCCACCAGTTCCGCCCCCGGTTCAAGCACTTCGAGGGCCTCGAGCCGACGCCGGACCTCGGCCACACCCGCCGGCCAACTGCCGGGCTTCCCAGTGGCCTGGGCTCCCATCGCCTTGACCAAACCCTCTGCCATTGCGTTGTTGCTGTACTTCAAAAAGAGCCGAACGATCTCGGCCAGGGGGCGCCCCCGGTGGCGGAG
>CAWVXN010000514.1:0-2570 GCA_963933695.1 uncultured Myxococcales bacterium
AAGGGGCCGTAGCTCAGTTGGGAGAGCGTCGCGTTCGCAACGCGAAGGTCGGCGGTTCGAACCCGCTCGGCTCCACCACCCGGTCTGGTCCTCGATCTCCCGGAGAGTCCGCGAGAGTTCCGGTGCGGCTTTGGCGCCGGATTCGTCCGCTCCCTAACGCCTCGTTCTAGCGGGCCCCTCCTGGCCCCTCCTCTACTAGCCTTTCCCTGCTAGCCCCCGCCTCCTTGGACGAGCAGCGCGATGGCGGCGAGGGAGCCCAGCAACAGAGCGCCGTCGAGTCCCAGCAGTCCGTAGTACTCGCTTGGGCGAAAGCCAGCCAAGCTTGCGCAGACCGCCACTGGGATCGCGATCAGCGGCCGAAATCCCGAGGCCGCCAGGGGCCCCAGGCATCCGGCTAGGGCAATCCAGGTGCCGGTGCGGAGTCGCCGCCGGGTCAATTTGTCCAGGGAATGGCCTCGCAAGTCCGAGGCGATGAGGTTGGCCGCGATACTGGGCCCCAACGCGCTCGCGACAATCGCCACGCCGAGGGGGCTCTGCAGTTCTCCGGCGAAGGTCGCCGCCGGAATTCCTAGAACGACCGCCAGCCACGCCAGGGTGACGTAGAACACCGAAAAGGCGCGGTGGCCTCCCTTGAGCCGGCGGTGGAAGAGGCCCAGGCCAAGCGCAACTCCGCAGGCCCACCACGTGGTGGAGGGGAGCATGGCGGCCAGGGGCAGGCAGGCCCCTGCGCTGGCCACGGAGAGCGCGATCAGCGCCTCCCGGTGACGTTCCACGAAAGCCGAACGCGCCGGAGCGGTTGTTCGATCGCGATGGAGGTCGCGCAGCCGGTCGATGTTGTAGACCACGAGGGTTCCGGCAGTGCCCAGGGCCATGGCGGTGGCCAGGGGCCCGAGCGACGGGGAGTCCACCAGCACTAACCCGCAGGCGGCGATCAGTCCTGCGGCCACACTTGCGGGCCAAATCCCGCTGAAAGTCAGGACTTCGAGGAGGCCCAAGAGGAGAGGCTTGGGTTTGCCGATCGCCACGGGGGGACTCCTTGGTTGGGGGCTGGAGCGGGGGGCGGTCCAGGGTACCCAATGATGGTCCTGCCCCGCCGAGGTGCAACTGGGAGTCACTTTTTCCCGCGCTATCGTGCCCTCGGGTGGGCGGTTCCTCCCACCCCATTTTCGGTGGCAACCCACTGTGGTTTCATAAAGGCAGTGGTTTCATAAAGGCAGTTGATGCGGTCCAGGGGATCAGGCTCATGAGAAACCTTTGCCGGGGGTGTGCAGCCCTGCCCTCTTGCGACAGGGCTCCTGGTTGCGTGCCCCCTGTTCGCGAGCTTCTCGTTTGCGGACCTCTTGTTTTCGAGCCTCTTGCATTCGGGCCCCCGGGTCGCGGGGGGTCGGGCGATGGTCGGGGCTAGCCAAACGGCTCTGCCGGCGGCCGTGCCCGCCATCGTGACCGCGGGGGATACCCGAGCCGCCAAGGCGGTTTACGGCGAGAGCAAGGTATTCCTGCCCTTGGACGGACGGCCTCTGGTGGTTCATTTGGTCCTTACCCTCCAGGACTGTCCCGAGGTCTCCGAGGTGTGGGTCGTGGGGAACCGCGACCGGCTCGAGGATGCATTCGCGCCGCGAGAGATTCGCGATGCTGTTCGCAAACCTCTCTATCTGGTGCCCCAGGGTCGAAATCTGCTCGAGAATGCCTGGGGGACGTATCGCCGGGTGGTGGCCCGAGATCCCGAAAACGGTCGGGACCCCCGGCCCGACGAGATGGATCTCCAGGTTCTTTACGTCTCCGGGGACATTCCCTTTGCCACGGCTCAGGAGATTTCGGCCTTCGTTCGTTCGTGTATGGAGCTCCCGGAGTGTGACTACGCCTTTGGTTACGTGCGCGAAGAGGCCCTGGCCGGGTTTCTATCCAGCGGCCCCGAGGATACTGGGATCGAGGTGGCCTACTTCAACCTGCGCGATGGCCGGGTGCGCCAGAACAACCTTCACTTCGCGCGTCCGGCCCGGATCGGAAACCGGGATCGCATCAACGATATGTACGAGCACCGGCATCAGCGCCAGTTCTGGCATATGGGCGCCCTGGCCTGGAAGGTTTTTTTCTCCAGGGCGGCGGGCCCGATGATCCTCATCTTCTATGGGATGATGCATCTGGCGGGGCTGGCGGATCGCTGGAAGCTCCGCCGCCTGGCGGATTTATTGCGTGGTTGGGTGACTCTGCGGCGCAACGAGGAAGTCATCGGACGCTTGTTGGGTGCCCGCTTTTGCTTTGTGGCCACCGAGGCCGGGGGCTGCGCCCTCGATGTGGATACCGATCAGGAATACGACGCGGTTCGCGAGCATTTCGGCCCTTGGCGTGAGGCCCAGCGCGCCCGGGCCGAGGCCCTCTATGGACCCCTGCCCCAGGATCCGCGCCCGGCGGAGAGCCAGGCCGAAGCGTGAGCCTCCCGGCCCCGGCGGGCACAGTGGTTGTCTTCGCCAAGGTGCCCGAACCCGGCCGGGTCAAGACCCGTATGTGTCCGCCCCTGTCGCCCAGCCAAGCGGCCGGCCTGTACAGCGCCATGCTGGATGATGTTCTCC
>CAWVXN010000515.1:0-2569 GCA_963933695.1 uncultured Myxococcales bacterium
CAAATCCAAAGAAACGGGATCTCTGGGATCGATTTCGAAATTTCGGATGAATGCATGGTCCGCCTATGCGAGCGATATACCCGGGAGGCGGGTGTTCGCAACCTCGAACGCGAAGTGGGAAGCGTGTGCCGAAAAATTGCCCGGCGAGTGGCGGAGAAAGAGGCGGACGCTCCGATTCGCATCGGGGTTGATGATCTCGACGACCTTCTCGGGGCCGCGAAATTTGAGACCGAAATCGCCGAAGTCGACATGCAGCCCGGTGTAGCGATCGGCCTGGCGTGGACACCGTCGGGCGGCGATATTCTTTTCGTCGAGTCGACCCAGATGCCTGGCAGTGGTGGATTGAAGTTGACCGGTTCCCTCGGCGATGTGATGAGGGAGTCCGCGGAGGCTGCGCGTTCATGGCTGCGCAGTCACGCCGCCGAACTGGGACTCGATGTTGAAAAAGATTTCGAGGGCCAGGATGTACACGTTCACGTTCCCTCGGGCGGCGTTCCTAAAGACGGACCCTCTGCGGGGGTTGCCATGGTCGTGGCCATGTTGTCCATGCTGACGGGGAAGAGCATTCGTTCGAGTACCGCCATGACGGGCGAAATCACACTCAGAGGAAAGGTTCTGCCTGTTGGCGGAATCAAGGAGAAGGTTCTCGCCGCCAAGCGAGCGGGAATTCAGCGCGTCGTGCTTCCGGAAGAAAACCGGCGGGACGTCGAGGAAATCGAGGAGGATTTGCTCAATGGGATCGAACTCAATTTTGTCGGGTCAATCGATTCTGCCCTGGCCGAAATCATCGGTGAGAATGCGGCTCCCCGGTCCGCGGAGCGACTTGGCTAGCCGGTCCCTCGCCGGGGTGGGCGGTGGATCCGTTGGGCTGGGCGCTTCGCTTCTCCCAGGGCTCCTGCTTTTGGCGCTGGGCTGCGTGAGCGCCACCGAGCATCGCCAGGTGGTCGATGAGTTGAGTTCTCTTCGCCAGCGAGAGGTAGTCCAGGTAGAACGGATCGGTCGATTGCAGGCACAGGAGCGCAATCTTTCCGAAGAACTGACGGTGAGTCTCGAGAGCTTTGAGGATCTGAGTATCGAGCACCAGGCCCTGGCCCAGAGTGCCGAGCGACTCCGGGCTTCCGAGCTGGGACTGGAGTTGAGACTCCAAAGCCAGTCGGAGCAGTTGGAACTATCGCGACGTGATCTGGGCGCTGCCCGGGAAGAGGCCAGTCGCTTGGCCTCGACCTACACCACGCTGATGGCGGATCTTGAGTCCGAGGTTTCCTCGGGCCAGATCGAGATCGAACAGCTGCGTGAGGGGGTCCGTGTATCGGTCTCCGACGACATTATCTTTGCGTCGGGCTCTGCGGAACTGGATCCCCTGGGCCGCAAGGTTCTGGAAAAGGTTTCCCAGCAGCTGCTGGCTCTGGATCATTCCATCGAAGTGCAGGGGCATACCGATGACCTCGGTCTCAAGGCCAGTCTCGCCGAACGATTTCCAAGCAATTGGGATCTCGCCGCGGCCCGGGCCTCGCGAGTCGTTCGCCTGATGGAGGCGCAAGGCATTGCGGGAGAGCGCATGCGCGTGGTTTCCTTCGCTTCTTTTCAGCCGCTGGTTCCCAACGAGAGCCCCGAAAGCCGGGCCCAGAATAGGCGTATCGAGATTCGTCTGAAGCCCAAGACGAGTCATTCGGGTGAGCACTTTTCCGACCCCAACGACGGCGGTTAGGCCTCAGTGAAGAGTTCGTCACGGGCGGTGCTTGAGGCGGTTTTAGCCGAAAGTCTTGCCGCGGTTCACGGTGGCCGGGCGGTTCTTCAGAGTGTGAGGTCCCTCGCCCCGGGTGAGATCGAGATCGGGGGACGTCCGGTCCCCCCCTCGGCCGGCTTCTGGGTCGCCGCCCTGGGAAAAGCTGCGGTTTCCATGGCCGAAGCCTTTGCGAGCACCGTGGGTGACCGGCTCCGAGGTGGCTGGGCGATCACCGGCGATGCGTACAGCCGGCCTCTCCCGCACCCCTTTATCCTGCACCAATCCGGCCACCCAGTGCCGGACCAGCGGGGTGAGGCAGCGGCGGCCGGGTTGATCGACTGGGTGGCTCAGCTGCCCGAGGAGGACGTTCTGGTCGTGCTTCTCTCGGGTGGGGCGTCTGCGATGACGAGTCTTCCCGCTCCGGGCCTGGAGCTGTCCGAACTGATTGAGACGACCCGTTTGCTGCTGGCCAGCGGGGCGGATATCCATTCGATGAATGCTGTGCGCAAACACTGCTCGGGCATCGCCGGGGGGCGGCTGGGGCGTGCGGCGTCCTGTCGCCGCGTGGAGTTGCTGGCGATTTCGGACGTGCCCGGTGACGCTTTGCCCACCATTGGTTCGGGCCCCTGTACGGGCGATCCCACTACTTTTTCCGATGCGCTCGCGGGGGTAGAGCAATTCGGACTGACGGCGCGTTTGCCAAGCGGGCTCTTGGCGTACCTCGAAGCGGGCAATCGCGGCGAGGTCCCGGAATCTCCCAAGCCGGGCGACCCGAGCCTGGCGAAGGTTCGACCGGGTATCGTGGCAAGGAACGCGGATGCGCGTCGATGCGCGCTCAAGGCG
>CAWVXN010000516.1:0-2567 GCA_963933695.1 uncultured Myxococcales bacterium
AAAGCTCTATCACGCAGGCATTTCGAAGGTCGTGATTGAGCGGACGGGTGAGAAAATCGTGATCAATATTCACACCGCCCGTCCAGGCATTCTGATCGGAAAGCGCGGCGCCGAAATCGATGTTCTTCGTGACGATCTTAAGCAATTTTCATCTCGAGACATTTTTGTCAACGTCAAGGAAATCAGGAAAGCCGAACTGGATGCGCAGTTGGTCGCTGAAAATATTGCGACTCAATTGGAGCGCCGGGTCGCTTTCAGGCGAGCGATGAAAAAGGCGATGATCGCCACCATGAAATTCGGTGCCGAAGGAATCCGTCTCCAGTGTTCGGGACGCCTAGGCGGCGCAGAGATGGGCCGCAGGGAATGGTATCGCGAGGGCCGAGTTCCGCTTCACACACTGCGAGCTGAAGTTGATTACGGCATAGCGGAAGCACGGACGACCTACGGGATCGTGGGCGTAAAGTGCTGGATCTTCAAGGGCGAAGTAGGTGACAAGGAACTCCGCAAGGGACCGTTGAGCCATGATGCGCCGGGAGAAGTCTCCGGGCCGGGCCCGGGCAGGTAGGGGAGAGAACGCGCGATGCTGCAACCGCGAAAAGTAAAACACAGGAAAGTCCAAAAGGGCCGGCTCCGGGGTAAGGCCTGGCGTGGAAACAAGGTTTCCTTTGGTGACTATGGTCTACAGGCCCTAGGGACCGGATTCATTACCGCGCGGCAGATCGAGGCCGCTCGTATCGCCATGACGCGCCACATAAAGCGTGGCGGGAAAGTCTGGATCCGACTATTTCCGGACAAGCCTGTCAGCAAGAAACCTGCCGAGACTCGAATGGGCAAGGGCAAGGGCAGTCCTGAAGCATGGGTGGCGCCGGTGAAGCGTGGCCGGATCCTTTATGAACTGGAAGGCGTCGACATCATCGTGGCTCGGGAGGCCCTGCGCCTCGCGGCGCACAAGCTGCCGATCCCGACCCGCTTCGTGGAGCGGGAGGAGTAAATATGGAAGCTGCAGAGATCAGAAAACTGGCAGTCGGTGAACTGGAGCAGAAAGCGCGCGAGGTTCGCGGTGAGCTGTTTAATGCGAAAGTCAAGCACGCGACAGGACAGCTGGAAGATACGGCGAAACTGTCGAAGCTTCGAAAGCAGATTGCTCGAGTAGAAACTGCGCTGGCAGAGAAGCAAGAGGCTAAAAAGTGAACGAGCGAGGAAACAAGAGAAGCATGGTCGGAACTGTCGTGAGCGACAAGATGGATAAAACCGTCGTGGTGCGAGTGGAGCGCCTTGTCCAGGATCGGCGGTATAAAAAGTATATTCGCCGTTATTCCCGATTTGTCGCGCATGACGAGAATAACGACTGCAAAGCAGGCGATCAGGTTCGGATCATCGAGCATCGCCCGCTCTCCAAGCGGAAGCGCTGGATGGTGCAGGAAACAGTTGCCCGGGCTACCGGGGTCTAGGAAGAGCTGAGATGATTCAAGCAGAATCGACATTGTCGGTCGCCGACAATTCTGGAGCACGAAAGGTCAAGTGCATACGTGTGCTCGGTGGGTCTCGTCGCCGGTTCGCGTCAGTTGGGGACATTATTATCGTTGCCATCAAGGAGGCGATCCCCAACGGCCGCGTTAAAAAAGGTGAAGTGCGGCGTGCCGTCATCGTTCGGACCAAGAAGGGGATTGGGCGGGCGGATGGTTCCCATATCCTGTTCGACGAGAACGCAGCAGTTCTCTTGAGTAACGACAAAGAAGTGGTTGGAACCCGCATCTTTGGCCCTGTTGCCCGGGAGCTTCGCGCGCGTGGATTCATGCGGATCGTGTCATTGGCACCGGAGGTGCTCTGAATGATTGCTCGGCTACATCAGCGGTATCGAGAAGAAATTGTTCCGAAGCTCAGGGAAGAGTTCAGTTACGCGAACCCGCACCAGATCCCCTCGGTTTCGAAGGTTGTTATCAATGTCGGAATGGGTGAGGCTACTCAAAACTCCAAGCTTCTCGACAAGGCGATGGAGGAGTTGACGCTGATCACTGGCCAGAAGCCGGCGCTCCGACGCGCGAAAAAGAGTGTTTCAAACTTTCGACTGCGCGAGGGACAAGGGATCGGCGCAAAGGTGACCCTGCGAGGTACCCGTATGTGGGAATTCCTGGACAGGCTGTTCACTGTCGCATTGCCCCGAGTGCGGGATTTTGGTGGTGTTTCTGAGCGCGCATTTGACGGCCGTGGAAATTACACGTTGGGCATTCAAGACCAGACGATTTTCCCCGAAGTGGACTATGACTCTGTGGAGCGGGTGACCGGAATGAACGTGACGATGGTAACTACGGCGACAACAGATGCAGAAGGCAGAGCACTGCTACGGCACCTAGGCGTGCCTTTCAGGCAGTAAGGATTTTCGACCATGATGACCGACCCGATAGGTGACATGCTCACGCGAATACGGAACGCCGGCCGCGTAAATCACGCAGAGGTCAGGTGTCCCTCTTCCAAGCTCAAAGTTGCCGTTGCCAAGGTGCTGAGCGAGGAGGGGTTCATTGGCCCATTCAGGACGGAGGACGAAGGCAAAAAGCCGACTCTTGTTA
>CAWVXN010000517.1:0-2563 GCA_963933695.1 uncultured Myxococcales bacterium
TTGGCTCTTTGAGGAGTGGTACTCCCCGTATCCCGACCGCATCGTGCCACTGGGGATTACCTACGTCACCGACGCGGCGTTGGGCGCTGAGGAGATTCGGCGCAACGCGGCCCGGGGGTTCAAGGCGGTCACGATTCCCGAGCAACCCCATCGCCAGGGCTTGCCGCCGGTCTTCGATGAGTACTGGGAACCCATCATTCGAGCCTGCGCGGAAACTGGCACGGTGCTCAACCTGCACGTGGGCTCCTCGGGTTTTCCCGATATGCCGCCCGGGGCACCGATGCTGGAATTGGGCGGGACACTGTTTGCCCAGGTGGCGATGACGTCCTGCTCCGAGTGGCTGTGGAGCGGTTGGCCGGCGCGTTTTCCCGACCTTAAAATTGCCATGTCCGAAGGCGGAATCGGCTGGGTGGCCATGCTGGCCGACCGCCTCGACAACCTGATGGCCCGTTCGGGGTATGGTCAGAACTGGCCCGACAAGAAGTGCTCGCCCAGCGATGTCCTCCGCCGAAACTTCTGGTTCTGCATGATCGACGATCCCTCGACCATTTCGACCCGCCACGCCATTGGTGTCGAAAATATTCTCTTTGAATCCGATTATCCCCACGGCGACGGAACCTGGCCCGATACCCAAACGGTGATCGAAAAGGTTCTGGGCGATTTGCCCGTAGAGGAGATCCGGATGATCACCCACGAAAATGCGGCGGCGTTGTATGGCCATCCGCTGCCCGAGGTCTGCCTCCCCTAGACGCGAAGGGCCGGAGGGTTCAATTCTATGTCGATCAAGCTCCTTCAAGACGCGCGCTCTCACCCCGCTCGGGATATGGCGATTCGCTCGATCACGTGTGCGGAAAGCAAGAACCGCGAGGGCTGGCTCGCGCTCTGGGCCGCCGACGGCGTGATCCAGGATCCGGTGGGCATTTCGCCGCTGGATCCCGAAGGCCAGGGGCATCAAGGCATTGAAGCCATCACCGCCTTCTACGACAAAGTGATTGCCTCCGCGGATCTGCGCTTCCAAATCCGGCAGAGCTTTGCGTGTGGGGACGAGTGCGCCAACGTGGGGACGATCACCACCCGACTGGGGACACTGGTCTCGCGCACTGAACTGGTGATGGTCTACCGCTTGAATGCCTCGGGTGAGCTGGCCTCCTTGCGAGCTTTCTGGGAATTCGAGGACACAGTGGCCGGTGTGTACTGAACCATGCGGGTGGGTGTCTACCTCGATCTGCGCAATCCCGCCCCATGGCGAAGGCCCTGGGCCGACCACTATGCCCGTAGTCTCGAGTGGATCGAAGAGGCCGAGCGCCTCGGGGCGGACTCGGTCTGGCTCTCGGAGCACCACTTTTTCGAGGACGGTTATCTCCCCCAGCCTCTGACCTTCGCCGGGGCGGTGGCGGCGCGGACCCGGCGTATGCGGATCGGAACCGCGATCCTGTTGGCGCCGCTTCGCCCAGCGCTTCAGATCGCCGAGGAGGCGGCGGTTGTGGATTGCCTGTCGGGTGGGCGCCTGGATTTGGGCCTCGGGGCGGGTTATGTCGCCCGGGAATTCGATGCCTACGGGGCGGATCTCCAGCGCCGCTACACCCGGACCGATGAGCGGATTCGGGAAATCCGTGCGCTGCTTGCCGGTGGGGAGGTGACTCCGCCGCCCGTGCAGGCGCCGCTGCCCCTCTGGCTCGGCTACCAAGGGCCCCAGGGCGCTGCCCGAGCGGGGCGCTTGGGCGTGGGCTTGCTGACTCTGAATCGTGCTTCCCTCGAGCCCTACCGCGCGGGCTTGCGCGAGGGGGGGCACGATCCCGAAAGCGGACGGATGGCCGGCCTGATGGGCGCAGTGGTGAGCGATGATCCGGAAGCCGCGCGCGAGCGGCTTCTGCCGCATATCGCGCACCAACTGAACACCTATCGGGAGGCCGCCGCCGGTCGCGCGATTCGACCGATTACCACCGAGATGCTGCGCGACCCGGCAGCGCCCGGAAAAGGTTTTCAGGCCACTGAGGTCCTGACGCCTGGGGCGCTGATCGACCGGGTCGCCGCCCAGGTGAAGGACCTGCCGGCCCATGAAGTCTATTTTTGGTTGAGCATTGCCGGGATGCCCGACGACCTGGTCCAGCGCCACCTGGAACTGCTCTGCAGCGAGGTCCGCCCGGGACTGGCGCACCTTGGTGTGGGCGGCGTTGGAGGCGGAGCCTGAGTTGAGGGTGGCGTGGGCGAGCCTATTAAGAGGAGCCGGCGGCGAAAGCCCGGCCTTGAACCAGGCGCTTAGTGGCGCAGGGCGCTGGCGGTTCCCAGGGCGACCCGGGTGCCGTCGGTTTTCTCGACCCAGACATCGCAATGGACCCGTGTAGCCGTGCCCTCGGGCTCCTCGTCCCGGATTTTTCCCCGGGTGACCACTTGTTCATCCACCCAAAGCACATTGGTCAGCTTGAGCGACATTTTCCCGCCGCAGAGCCAGCCCTCCTCAAAGCTCTCGTGCATCACTTGGGAGACGAAGCACGTCGACATCATGCCCTGGACCACAATATTCGGGAAGCCGAGTTTCAGGGCCTGCTCGCGATTCGTGTGG
>CAWVXN010000518.1:0-2558 GCA_963933695.1 uncultured Myxococcales bacterium
CGTACAGCCATACGAGACTATTCCCCAACCTCGTTGGCCGCGATAGAGACATTGAAGACCCCGGCCCGGCGAGACGCGTCCATGACCTGAACGAGCAGGCCATTCTTTGAGTTCTTGTCGGCCTGAATGACCACAGCACCCTGGGGGTTCTCGGCATGAAGGCGCTCGATATTGGCACGCACCGAGCGCGGATCGACCTGGCGCCGATCGATCCAGATCTGGTTGGTATCCGTGATGGCGATGAGAATATTCCCGCGCTCCTTCACGGTGGCGGTGGCCGCATCGGGTCGGTTGACGTCGATACCGGATTCCTTGACAAAGGAGGCGGTGACGATGAAGAAAATCAACATAATGAACACCACATCGAGCATGGGTGTAATGTCGATTTGGGCCTCTTCTTCTTCCCTGGCTTTTTTGCGACGCATCGTATAGAGAGTCCGTTCTCTGTGCCGGCGAGGTCAAGCCTCGTCAGTCGTGAGTCATTTTGTCTGCGAGTTTATGGCTTTCATCCTTGGCAAATTTCTGGAGTTGCACCGAGAAGTAGAGGCCCGAGAGAGCGGCCACCATTCCCGCCATTGTGGGGATCGTCGCTTTTGAAACTCCAGCCGCCATGGCGCGAGCGTTGCTGTTTCCAGCGGTCGCCATGACGTCGAAGACCTCGATCATTCCCGTTACGGTTCCGAGGAGCCCCAATAGTGGGCAGAGGGCGACCAATGTATTGATCAGTTTGATCGAGTGGTTGAGATCGACGGACGCTTCTGAAATCCAGAGTTCCCGAATGCGGTGGGCCCGCCAGGAGACTTGATCGTCCCGGCTCATCCATCGCTTCAGCACTGCCTTCGCTTCGCTCGGATAGACGTAGCGAAAGAAGTACTGTCGCTCCAGAATCATGGTCCACATCGCCATAGTCACGGCGAAGATCATCAGCAGGACGTCACCGCCCCGGTTGATGAAATCACTGACCGCTTCAAATAGACCCGTCACGCTTGCAGTCCCCCTTGAGTCCTCAAGCTTTGTCCACACTCGGGCGGCCAGTGCCGGCAGCCTCGGCTTCAGACTGCTTCGCGATGAGTCCGGTGCTCTGTTCCTCGAGGACCGTCGTCACCCCACGCGCCATGCTGTAGATGACCGCGTGCATGAGAACCAATGGAATCGCCGTCAGTAGACCCAACATGGTGGTGACCAGAGCCTCGGAAATACCGCTGGCCATCATCTTGGGATCGCCGGTACCGAAGAGGGTGATGATCTGAAAGGTATTGATCATGCCTGTCACGGTACCGAGGAGCCCCATGAGGGGTGCCACGGCGGAGACCACCTTGATCAGCCAGAGGAAACTCTCGATCTTTGCGGACTCCTTGAGAACCTGCTCTTCGAGCTTGAGTTCCAGCGTCTCTGTGTCCAGATCCGGGTTGGATTCGTAGATTTTGAGGACGCGTCCGAGGGGATTGCCTTCGTTTGGTGCACTCGCGCTTTTCTGGACCGCCACCTTTCGGCTCACAGTAGAGACGTATGCCAGGCGAACCAAGCCAAACAGGAAGGTGAACGAACCTAGGATAATAATCGCGTAACCGATCGAGCCACCGAAAGCGATTCTTTCCCTGAACTCGGGCGTGTTGACGAGGAGCGCCAGGATGGCACCCCGGGCGGGGTCGACGGCGAATCGAACCAAACCTTCATCCGCCGACTCCAGGTCGGAAATTGTGTCGACATATTTCGGCGCCGGTTCGCGACCGATCTCGCCAAGCTTGCCCACATCGGTGATCCACTTGAGGTACTCGCCCTCGGAGATCGCATTGAAGGAACCGATGCGGATGACTTCCTGCTCTTGCTCTTCGCCGGAAACCTTGACCACGTTGGTGGTGAAGCGTGCGACCTTGCTGGACTCGTTCATCTCCTGAAGGAGGATTGCCCACAGTCCTTCGAGGTCCTCGATGGCCGGGAGAGCCTTGCTTTGGCCCAACTTGTCGAGGAAAGGCAGGCGCCCTGGGTACTGGGCGCTGACCAGGGAGTTCTCAACGTGGCTCCGGGTATCACCGGATACCTGGCGCACAACGCCAAAGAGTTCCCCGAGGGTTCCGAGTCGCTGAGCCAGGATTTCCTCTTGCTCGGCGATCGTCAGTTCGTTCTGCTCGAAGTCCTCTTCCAACTGATCGCTTCGGGCTTCCTCGGCGGCCAGGCTGGCCTTGGCTTGCGCAAGAAGGCTGCTCTGCCGGGATCGCGCCCCTCGAAATTCTTTCTCTCGGCGTTCGTTGACAACCCGCTCGGCACGCCAACCCTCACGGACCCGCTCGAGCAATTCGTCGATGGTGAGCCCAGGGGGGACCACCGCGCGCTCGGGTGCCGGTGCGGCGGTTTCCGCGGTTTCATCCTGGGCCAGTGCTGCCAGGGGAGTCGCCAGCAGCGCGGCGCTCGCGAGTGCCGTCAAGATTCCGCGACTAATTCGCTGGGCTTTCTCTCGCTTGATCACTGTGCATCCTCCGGAGCCGATACGGGGACACGGATCAAATCGGGCGCCAACTGCTTGCGCGCGATGCGAACCCCCTTGCGGATAGAATCTC
>CAWVXN010000519.1:0-2557 GCA_963933695.1 uncultured Myxococcales bacterium
CCGGCGGGCTTCAGGCCCGCATCCACGCCCGTTTCGAGCAGGGCATCGAAGAGTCCGCGACAATTTTGCGCGGGCAGGTAGATCTCAAAACCCTCGGCACCTGTGTAGCCTGTACGCGATATCCGGCACGAGCCGGCGGGCCCGTCGAATTCGCCGAAGCCGAAACGCCCGAGGCTGCTGGGTGCTGCCCCGTTGGCATCTTTGCAGAGCGCATCCATAAGTTCTGGGCTTCGAGGTCCCTGGAGCGCGAGAAGTCCGGTTTCGGCGCTGCGGTCCTGGACCGCGGTGTCGGGCAATCGGTGGCCGTCGATCCAGTCCAGGTCCTTGTCGATGTTGGAGGCATTCACGCAGAGCATGAAATGCTGAGGACCTTCGCGGTAGACGGTGACGTCGTCGACGCAGCCCCCCTCATGATTGCAGAGAATGCCGTAGCGGACCCGGCCCTCGGGCAAAGTCGCGACCGAACAAGTCAGCAGTCGCTCCACGCTCTCCACCGCATCCGGACCCGAGAGATGGATTTGGCCCATATGGGAGACGTCGAAAAGTCCGGCGGTTTCCCTCACAGCCGCGTGCTCGGCCTTGATGGACGTGTACTGAACCGGCATGGAGAAGCCCGCAAAATCAACCATGCGCGCGCCGAGTTCGACGTGGCGTGCATACAGTGGGGTCCGTTGGATGGCGCTCATAGCCCCTTTCGATTGCGGTAAGCAAGCAGGGTGTTGCGTAACAGCATGGTGATCGTCATGGGACCGATCCCCCGGCGCGAGGGGGTGAGCAAGCTGGCTCGGCCCAGGACGGCATCGAAGTCCACGTCGCCCACGAGCTTGCCATCGACCTCGGTCACACCGACGTCGATGACTGCGGCTCCGGGTCTGACCCAGTCGGCTTTCACCATTCGGGGTCGCCCCACGGCGGCCACGAGGATGTCGGCCTCGCGGCAGACACCGGCGAGATCCCGGGTGCGCGAGTGACAGACGGTGACCGTAGCGTTGCGCTGCTGCAGGAGTAGGGCGATGGGCTTGCCCACGATATTACTGCGGCCGATGACCACGGCCCGAGCCCCTTCCAGGGGGACCGAGTAATGGTCGAGCACGGCCATAATGCCCAGGGGCGTGCAGGAGATCAGTTCGGCCGTACCGGCCAGTAGTCGCCCGGATGTGGTGGGATGGAGAGCATCGGCGTCCTTGGCGGGGTCCACCGCTTCGGCCACGGCGGCCGCAGAAATATGTTTGGGCAGGGGGAGCTGAACCAGGATGCCATCGATCCCGTCGTCGGCATTGAGGTCCGCGATCAGCCCGAGCAACGCGTCTTGGGGAGTGGACTCGGGGAGCAGGTGCTCGGTCGAATCCATCCCAATCCGTGCGCAGGCGCGTTTTTTACCCTTGATGTAGGAGCGGCTGGCGGGATCATCCCCGACCAGGACGACAGCCAGGCAAGGCGCCCGGCTCCCGGCGGCCACAAGTTGGGCGATGGTTTGGCCGAGTTCCGCGCGGACTTCGTTCGCCAGGGCCAGGCCGTCAAGGACCTCGGTGTGAACGGCCGCGGGTTCAGTTTCGCTCATTGGAGGACTCCAGAAGGGGTGGGTGGGGGCCGGGCGTTAGGGGGTGACCCGTTCGGGTTTAAATGCGCCGCCAAGGGAGGCCGAGTATACCGGCCGGACCGCGTGTGCCGAGTGAACGATCAGGCTGCGCTTTTCTTGCTCGGCTTCTTGGCCTTGCCCTTACCTTTGGCCTTCCCGCTGCTCTTCCCGTCGTCGCCACTTTCCTTGGTGTCGGTGCTGCTTTTTTCTGAAGTCGAGGAGTCGTCGCTCTTTGTACCTTCCTTGGGCTCCGAGTCCGAGCTTGGGGCATCGGCCTTCTTCGCGTCCGCGTAGCCGTCCGCGTACCAACCCCCTCCTTTGAGGACGAACGAACTCCGGGAAATCAGTTTCGTGACCTTGCGGGCTTTGCACTTAGGGCAGGTCTTGACGGGGGAGTCCGACATGCGCTGCTCGCGCTCGAACTCGTGCCCACATTTGTCGCACGCGTACTCATAAATCGGCATGGCTTCTCTCTGTCTGTTTCGGTGCCCGAAGGCGACTGGGCGAAAAGGTCTTGGGGCATCCGGCCCCGGGGGTTGGCCTCAAGCTTTCTGGGCTGCGTTTTTATCCCAATCAGGGGCGTCTTGCCAGCGAGCGGAGTCGTTCAGTGATTGAGCAGGGTTCGCCGTGGGCGAGTACCCGCTTGGGGTGTCCCAGGGCGCCCGGATCGAGGTCGCTGGCCCGGGTGCGGGTCAGGCGCCGTCCGAGAGTTCTCGGGACCGTGCTGTGGCGGCCGCGACGGCCCGGTCGAGGGCGCCTTTCAAGTCGGCGAGATCGAGTTGGGCGAGCCCCGCGAGGGTCGTTCCTCCGGGGGAACTGACCTGGGCCCGGAGTTCTGCCGGGGTTCGGCCGTCTTCCAGAGCCAACTTGGCCGCGCCAAAAGTGGTTTGCAGGGCAAGGGCCAGGGCCGCGTCCCGGGGTAGACCCTGGCGCACCCCGGCTTCGGCCAGACCCTCGAGGAAGAGGAATAGGTAGGCC
>CAWVXN010000520.1:0-2539 GCA_963933695.1 uncultured Myxococcales bacterium
TGTGGCTTCCGTGGGCTGGGATCGCCGCTGGCTCCCGGTGCTTGGCCCCAAAAGTTCGCCGCGCATGTTCACCATTGCGCTGCTTCTGGCCCGGGAGTTCGGGGATTCGACCACCGAGCGTCGGCTCATGCGCAAACTCTCGAGTTTCGACAACGGCCGTTTCTTCGATGCGGGGGGACAGGGGGCTTCCCCCGGCCAATCGGAAAACCCCGATGAATTCGGATTCTTCTTTGAATTCGGAGAGGCCTATCCGAGGGGACAGGAAAGCGCGCTGCTCATGCTGCGCGATCTCGTAGACGGGGAGGGCGGCTGGCACGATGCGTTCAACGATTCCGATGCCGGGAAATTTTCCGCACCCACCATCGAGGGGGTCGACTATCCGAAGCTTGGGCTCTCCAGCGCCGACAATGACGACGCTCGTGGCACCCTCGATTTCGAAACCTATGTGGCGACTCGGAGCGAGGCGGGTACGGATACTCGCTTTCGCATTACCGGGCTGCCGGAACCATCGGCGATATCGGTGAGCCGGAACGGGTCGGGTTATGAGAATTGGACGGTCATTGGCCCGAATGCCATTGAGATCGAGACTCGGGTCGCCGAGGATCGTTTCTCGGTTTATACCGGCTACCGGTCGGACAACCCCGTCTCGGGCCGAATCGTGGTGGAACCCGGGAACGATCAAGGCCTGGCGTCTTCTCGGATGCCTTTGCGACCCGTAGATCTCGCCAAGGGATCCCTGGGCCTGGGAACGGTCAGTCTGGGCTGTCCCTGCTGCGGCTAAACCAGGTGCCGGCTGCCGGACGGAGTAAGGAAGGCCGACCCGGGAACGAGAAGGTCTTAGCGGAGGTAACCGAGGTACTCGGGCTGCAGGGCGATCATCTGATCGATGAGTTTCTCTGCCGCGCTGACCTTGTCCACGATGGGGTCGACTAGCAGGGCCTGGAGCACGAGGTCCTTTGAGCCGTCGATGATTGCCTGGGCGCTGAGATCGTGGATGGCCACCTGATTGGCCAAGAGACCCGAAAATCCGCGAGGCATGTTTTCCAGGCGAACGCCGCTGACCCCGCTCCCGTCGACCCATCCGGGTATTTCAACCACCATGAACTCGGGAAGGCAGTCCAGAAGGCCCTTGTTGGGAAGGTTGACCGCCGCTTCCTCGTATCCCTGGTCGGTGACTATGGCCTCTACGATTTTGACCATGCGTTCGCTTCGCGTGGACTTGATCTCGGGGTTGCCTCTGAGAGTCCATTTTTTGTAGTAGGTGTAGAAGTCGAGGATGGCTTTGTGGTCGGCCACATCCTGGCCCCACTGCAAGTATTCCCCGATATGGCTGTCGGTGGTGATGGGAAGGCAGTGAAATTTTTCGAGGAGCACCCGGAAAGCGCCGCGTTCGGCCCAGGGGTGCGGAATGTTCTCTTTGTGGGAGTTGCTTGCCGCGCTGGTGCCTTGATGGTTGTCGAAAAGTTTCTTCATGATGCTGCCAAAATCCGGAAGCTTCTCGAAGTAGTCGGCCGCCTTGGCGAGGACGTCCGGGTATGCGTCCTGGCCCGAATCGCGATAGCGCACTTCGGTCAGGACACTGAAGTGATTGAGTCCGCCCGCACGAAACTGGATGTTGGAAAGCGGGGTATCCAGGATCACGGGCAGGTGCTGGTAGAGGGATGCGATCTCGTGGCACAGGCCGACGAAATGAAGGTCGGGAAAGGCCCGGTGGACCGTGGTGCAGATACGACTCATGGGGTTGCTGTAGTTGAAGATCCACGCGTCGGGGCAGAACTCCCGAATGTCCTCGCAGATGGCCAGGATCGGGGGGACCACCCGGAGCGAATGGAAAAGTCCACCCGGTCCCCCGTTTTCGCCGAATACCTGGCGCATTCCCAACTCGCGGGGTGTGTTCTGGTCCTGCTCCCAGAGCGCGAAACGGTCTCCCACCTCAATGGCGATGACGCAGAAATCCGCGCCCACCAGGGCCTCGGGTCGAGACAGGGTGGCCGAGAGAGTGACGCCTAGGGCATTCGAATCGATGTGTTGCTGGCCGGCCTTGCGGACGCGTTCCAGGGCCTCGGGGTTGATGTCGTGGAGCACGATATGCGCGTCGGTGAGAACCTGGCTCTGGAACAGATCCCCAAGCATGTCGAAGCCAAACTGGGCGCTGCCTGCGCCGATCAGAACGATTCGTGTGGGCATACGCCAACCTCCTTGATCAGGTTCTCTTCGCCAAGAGTATCCGGGGGTGCGGCCTTCAAAGCCATGCTCTTCTTTTCGAAGGGGCGCCCGGTTAGCTCCTCCGACTGGGCGAGTGACAAGCTATCGTGAAACTGGAGTCGGTCCCCGGCATTCTCCCCTAGGAGGAGCAATTAGTCATGAGCCTCGCGCTGCTTCGGGATGAGCCTGGCTACTCGGCGCGAGCTTGGGGAGACGCGATTGCGCTGGTGACGCCCGAAGCCGAGATCTCGTTTCGGGCGCTCGACTCGCGCTCGTCGGCCTTGGCGGGTGCGCTGGCGGGGCTCGGCCCTTGCCCGGGCGATCGGCTCGCGAT
>CAWVXN010000521.1:0-2539 GCA_963933695.1 uncultured Myxococcales bacterium
GATGTTCCGCCAAGGCACCAAAGTCGAGATTTCGCCGTCCACCGGACTCTTCTCCTGAAAAGATAAAGCGATCCGTCCCCTCCACGTAGGCAAGGGAAAGCTGTGCCCCATAGCGCTCGCGAGCAATCCGGGCAGCCAGATGCAGGTCAACCTCCTCAGAAGCGTTCACAAGAACCATCGAATAACCCGCAAAGTGAACCAGCTTGAAGTCTCGGCCCGCCACGTAGGCGACTTCTACCGGCACATCAAGCACATCCTCCGCCTGAGCAGCATCCTTGGCCAGATCACTTGGCCGACCCGCGAGCAGGGGCTCGATTTCCTTGCGGACATCCCCCGATTTGCGGGCAATCTCGCCCAGACGCCACCACCACAGGCGGCCCCAGCGCTGGTAGTCATGCTCGGTAAAGCGTCCACAGGCCAGGTCGACCATCTTGTCAGAGAAGCGACTACGCCGGGTACTGGTCGCCAGTACCATGGGCAGACTGGAGCCCGATCCCGACGCGTGGTGCACCGCATCCTCGCCAATAGCCTGCTTCAGAGCAAAAAGATCCTCGGGCGGCCAGTTGTGGTGGTCATACCAACTCAGCCGATCCCGATAGAGGGAGGCTGCCTGGAGAACATCCGCCGCGGGGGACGGAACGAAACCCACGAGATGAATCGGCACATCGTCCTGAACATCGGGCATTACCTCCCGAAAGAAATTCATCAACTCGGCCTGCTCGTACACCCAGACCCCTTCGAGCAAACGCACATCTCGGGCGAGTAGAACCGCCGCCATGAGCGAATCACGGTCTCCGGCCGAAACGATCACCGCCCGGCGGCGCGGCGGCCGGGGCGCTTCCACGACCACCGGGACATCGGCGACATCGGCCTTGCGCACAGATCTTCGTTTATCCCGCTCGCGCTGGCGATCCCGATCCCCCTGATCTCCACTTTCCTCGATGTCGTCCTTCGCGTACTCGGCGTCTGGACTGGGCTGCAACCCGGGCAGATCCTCGGGAATCTCCGACAGCGTTTCAGTCAAGTCCTCGGCGAAAACCTCCTGCTCCTCGGGTTTGGCTCCCTCAACCACGGGGGCTCGCTCCCCTGACCGACCCCGGCGCGGCGCATCCCCCTTATCGGTATCGGCTTCAGCTGGTCGGCGACCGTCCCTTCGCCCCTCGCCCCGGCCACGCCCGCGCTGGCGCCCCCCACGACGACGTCCTCCGGAGCCTCCTTCGCGATTCTCGGAATCATCAAGATCAAACAGCGAAACCTCTTCGAAAGCCCGGCCCTTCGCCGGCTCGGCAGCTTTCTCCTCGCGCTCTTCCGAGCGCTCCCGACCACGTCCCCGTCTGCGTCCACGACGCTGAGAGGTGGTGCCTTGCGCCTCACCCTCCACGACCGCGGGTGGCTTAGCCTGCTCGGAAGCGGGTGCATTAGCCTGCTCCGGCGCCTCTGCGGCGACCTCGCCTCGACCGCTCGCACGACCTCCCTGACGGCGACCTCTGGGCGGACCGTCTCGGCGGGACCGCACGGCCTCCTCGGCCCCCACGGCCACCAAGCTAAGAGATTGATCGCGGCCCGTCCGGATCTCGTAGAGAGCGTGTCCCACGGCGAGCGCAGAGAGCACCTGGATCGCCGCTGTTCCGAACTCCTGGCCAGCCAATACCAGCTCCGGCGTCTCGAAACGCACAGGGGCAACCGCCCCGGCGAATAGCACCGGCAGTGCCAGCCGGAGTTTCTGGACTCCGTCGAGAATTTCTCCAAGCGCCGCGAGGTCAAGCACTTTCCGAGCCGCGGCCGCAACCGGACGGCCGTCGACAGCCAAACCCACGAGATCGATGACCTCGCGGTCCGACCCACCCAAAGGCCAGCGGGAAACCCCACGCAGGCCAACGGCTTCCACCAACGGGTCCAGCGCGCTGGTCCGCAGGGCATCTTCGCTTCCGCGCAATTTCTTGTCGTTCAATCGACGACGAATCTGACCTTCGAGATCATCCAGAGCACCGGCCAGCGATTCCTTGGACAGGTTAGTGCTTCGACGCGACCCCCCGAGGAGATGAAGCGCTGCGGCCCCCTCGTCGGCGCGTAGTTCGGCGATTCTCTGGGCCGCGACCACCAGTTCGATGCTCCGTCCCACCCCACGAACCGAACCCCCATGCTTCGCCGCCAAGCCTTCCAGGCTCTGAACCGCGCGCTGAAACAGACTCCGCTCCTCGGCGTCGGACAGCTGAATCCCCACCCCGGCAAGGCGAACCGCGCTGGGTTCCAGATCGGACTCGGCTTCCACGTCTCCACGACTCGCCGCCAACTCAGGCGCGCTCACGGGGCGCAACTTGAAGGGCAATTCAATGCGGACCAGACCCAACCGACGGCGTGCCGAAATCGACCAACTGGGGGCGACCACGTAGACCTCGCCTTTGAAGGAATCCTCGGCGGACATCCGGATACCCGTGGCCAGGGCCACCAGAAGGGCTTTCCCGGCATCGGTGGGCGAGTAAACCACGCACGCGGCTTCGCCCGCGGCGGCGACGCCACGTCCCAACACGGCCAGCCG
>CAWVXN010000522.1:0-2537 GCA_963933695.1 uncultured Myxococcales bacterium
TCGTATTCGCGTTGTCGAAATCCTGAAGTGAACTGAAGAAGGAGAGCTTTCCGTCGCCCCCGCCCGGGGCCGAAAATTTCGTTCCCATAGCCACGTCCCAGACATCTCGGGAGTCGTTGGCCAGGGGCGTGCCCACGTTTCGTTTGTCCCGAAACAAGTTGGTTCGGACGTAGGCGGTCGTGCCCGAATCGAAACTGTGGTTGGCCTCGAGTTGCAAGTTGTTGTGCTGGGAGTGGGCATTGGTGTCCACCGGGCCACGCTCGTCGGCAGCGACCACCGGGTAGCCGTCGGAATCGTAGAAGTCGTAGTTGATCGAAACCGCCGTGTCGCCCACGCTCTCACTCACATACGCGTGGGCGCGCCCGGTGCCCTGGGTCCCGTAGCTGGCCTCGAGATCCATGGCCCGGCCTTCGGCGGGCCGGGTGAGGACATTGATGACGCCCCCCATTGCGTAGGTCCCGTAGACGCTCGAACTTCCGCCGCGGACCACCTCGATGCGGTCGATGTTCCGGTACGGAATTTTGGTCCAATTTACCCAGCCACCGAAACCGTCGTTGAGCGGTACGCCGTCGAGTAGGACCAACGCACGCCCGCGCCCGAGTCCGCGCATGGAAACCGATTGCGAAGTGGGGTGGCTGACCAGGCTGCTGGCTGCGGGGACGTTGACGCCCGGAACGATCCGGAGGAGATCGTCCACGGCCTGGGCGGGGGAGTCGAGGATCTCATCTCGGGTGAGGACAGTGACGCTCATGGGAACCTGGCTGAGAGGACGTTGGTTGCGGGTGGCGGTGACGATGATCTCTTCGGGATTCTGCCCGTCCTCGAGGGGGAGTTCTGGAGCGGCGAGTGTCTGGCCCGGGAACGCGAAGAAAAAAAGCAGTCCGAATAAAAGTAGGATTGAAGGCGGGGGAACGCGACGCTCCAAGGAATCCGGAGCCGGAAGGCAGCGGAGGTAAGAGAGTGAGTGTTCGGCGGGAAACCGAAATGGCTTTCGCGCGCAATTTCTTTGGACGGACATGGATGATTTCCTGATCACAGAGTGCCAAGCATTACCAAGCATTAAAGGGAGCCGAACGGCCAGAGGCGGTTTCGGCTCAACCGGGCGCGCAGGGCGCGCCTCTTTGGGCGTGGCTAGCTGAGGATCGGGATCGGTTCGGGCGGAGACGCAGCGATGTCCGAAACAGACTGGAGGTGGGGCGTTTGGGCGGTGGGCATCGGGACGATCGTTAGCGAATTTGCCTCCGGCGGAATAAGTCTTCCCAGTCGTTTTGTCGCGAGCGTGCCGCCGGTGCTTCCCTCGCAACCGCAGGGGCACGGCTTGGTGAAGAAGGGCCCGGACGGATCCTGCTCGGGTGCTTGGGTCGCGGACGCCACGGACGATGACGCCATGGAAGCATCGTCGTGGTCGTGGTCGCTATGGCTGTAGGAAATGGCGCCAGCAGCGGCAGCGGATATTTCGGTCGGAATAGAGCAAGGCAATGTCGCCGCGGCGAAATAGGCCACGACGGCCAGGATGGGAATGATCCGACTCTTACGTATAGGCTGGGTACGTATAGGCATGGGGCTAGAGGCGACCTAGGGCTATCTGATTGGCCCCTGGTCAGAATTGAGACTAACCCACTTCACGACTGCCGGCGATTTTCGCATGGGGGCAATAGGGGACTGCCTGGACAGTTTTACATAGTGGGATGAAGGCATCATGAACAGGCCCCCGGACCGGTTTGGCGTGGCTTGAATGGCTGGGTACTCGGATTTTTGTCATCGGTTTTGAAGCCCTTGGCCTGGGTTCGGGTCGTGTTCTGCCCTTGCCGGGTGTCTTATACGCCTTCGGGCCAGTGGCCGATGACCTTCTCGGTTTTGAGCTGCTCGATTTCCTCGGGCCCATAGCCGAGTTCGGTGAGAATCTCGGCGTTGTGTTGGCCCAGGGTGGGCGCGGCGTGGTGAAGCCAACGGTCGACGCTCGCGAAGCGGAAGGGCGCGCCCATGGTGGACTGGCGGCCGACCACCGGGTGATCCACCTCCTCCATGAAGCCGCGCGCGGCCAATTGGGGATGACCGGTCAGCGCACGCGGATCGACGATGGCTGCTGCGGGAATCCCCGCGGCGACAAGTTCGTCGACGCTGTCCCCAAGGTCGCGCTGAGCGAAGACCCGTCCCAGGGCCTCGTCGATGGTGTCCTGGTGTGCCCGGCGCTCGGCGAGGGTTGTTCCAATCTTACCGGCCCAAGCGGGTTCTCCCAGCCAGGCCAAGAGCCGCCCCCACTGGGCTTCGCTCGTGATGGAGAGGGCGAGCCATTGGGGGTGTTCGCTCGCGTGATGGCCCGCGCAGGGATAGAGGCCCTGGGGTGCGGCCTCGGGGCTTCGATTCCCCTGGCGTTCCATTAGGTTCCCGTAGGCGGTGTATTCGGCCACCTGTTCCGCGGTTACGTTCAGGGCGGCCTCGATCATCGCGCATTCGATGAATTGTCCGCGCCCGGACGTGTCGCGCTCAGCCATGGCGACGAGCAGCGCGAACGCCGCGTGGACTCCGGCCAGGGG
>CAWVXN010000523.1:0-2531 GCA_963933695.1 uncultured Myxococcales bacterium
TACGAAGTCAATGGCGAGGGCATCAATTTCGATGAACATCACAAGGTGCCTGTTCATGCAGATTTGCCCTGGGGCATCAAGGTGGACGAGGGAGACATGCTGAACGGTGATATGAACCGACTTTCGGCGGCACCGAAGCTCGGCGATCTCGAAATTTGGCACATCCAGAATGGAGGCGGTGGCTGGTCACACAATGTTCATATCCACTTTGAGGAAGGCCGGATCTTGACCCGGGATGGGAAGACTCCGCCCGATTGGGAGAGGTTCGGCCGCAAGGATGTCTACCGGGTAGGCCGCATGGACGACAGTGGCAGCGAAATCACACTGGCCATGCGGTTCAGGGACTTCGGCGGCGCTTACATGGAGCACTGCCACAACACCCAGCATGAAGACCACTCGATGCTCCTGCGCTGGGACATCGAGAACCCTGGTCAACTTCGCCCCTTCCTAACACCGGAACCCCAATGGAATGGCTGCACGTACACGGACAGTTACGCTCTCCCGACTGCACGCACCCAAGAAAACGGGCGCGACCGTCCAGGTGAACTCGTTGGGGACTTTAAGGCTAAGGAAGACTTCCAGAAGGACAACAATGCGGCGGGACTGCTCTGTGCGGCCGGTGCCAAGGATGCATGCTCCGGAGGCTCGACAACAGCAGGAACCGCAACAACAGCAACAACAGCAGGAACCGGAGGGGGCGGAACGACAGCCGATTCGACCACCGGCACTGCTACGCCGGATGTGACCCCAGCCGTTTCGTCTGGGCCGGCTGACACAAGCGTAACTTCCGACGACGGCAAGTCTAAGAAGAAACGAGGCAAGAAGCGCGGTGGTCGAGGTCGTGGAGGCCGAGGCAAGGATCAGAGCGCGAGCTTGCAACAGTAGTAGCAGGGCCGAAACAGGGGACCGAAACAGAACAACTAAGAAAAAGGAAGTTGTTCGGCGGGGGGTAGACAGGATATGAAAGCTTCGAAGAGAGTAGGTAGCAGCGATCGATTTGCGGTTGGGATTTTCGTGAGTCTGACCGTGGCACTTTCCCTGACCCTGGGAAGCAGAATTTATGCTTCCCAGGGGATGGGAGCCAGGCATTTTCCCAATGTTGCTCTGGTGACCCACGAGGGCAAAGAGGTTCGGTTCTACGACGATCTCGTGGCAGGGAAGGTGGTCGCGATCAACTTCATCTTCACCAGTTGCCCCGATTCATGTCCTGCCGAAACGGCAAAGCTTGTTCGCGTTCAGGAGGAACTCGGTGACCGGGTGGGGAAAGATATATTCATGTACTCCATCAGCATCGACCCGGAATACGACACGCCGGAAGTCTTGAAGAAATACCGCGAAAAGTTCTCGATCAAGCCAGGCTGGACCTTTCTCACAGGAAACGAGGACGACATCATCCTGATTCGAAAGAGCCTGGGCCTCTACATGGAGGAAATCCAGAACGATGACGGCGATCACAATCTGACCTTCATTGTGGGCAACGATCGAACGGGGAAGTGGATTAAGCGCTCCCCCTTTGACAATCCAAGGATGCTCGCGAACCTCATTGGATACGGCCTTTTCGATGGAACGATTCCACGCCTAAACGCTAAGGGCTATGCAACGGTTCCGGATGCTCCGGAGTTCACCAAGGGCGAGTACCTTTTCCGGACACGCTGCGAATCTTGCCACACCATCGGTGGAGGAAAGACTCGGCTGGGCCCGGATCTCGCCGGTGTCACCGAAAGGCGTGATCGGTCCTGGCTGGCACGATGGCTCAAGGAGCCCGACAAGATGCTCGAAGAAGGCGATCCCACGGCAACAGAGCTGTTCCTTCAATATCAGGAAATCGCCATGCCCAACCTCCGCCTTGTCGATGAGGAGGTGGACGCGCTCATCGAGCACATGAGGTTGGAGAGCCTGCGCTTGGTTGATCTCGCGAAAAACTCAGAACCTCTCCCGTCAGTTTCGCTTGGGCCCCTGGCTGAAAAAGAGCGCCCATGAATTTGCCCGGGCACTGAGTAGGAAAGAGATTTAGGCGTTAGTCGTTAGAAGGTATCCAGAATAGTCATCAGTAGGCAATCCAAATAAGTCAATTCAACGATTGAAAACCGGGGGGTGTCATATCATGAGTAACCTAGACAGAGAAGCAGATGGGACTCAACTTTCCATCAAGCCGACTCAACTTTCCATCAAACCATTGGGCGCAAAACTTGGCCTTGAGATCCAAGGCTTGAACTTTTCCGATCCATTGGAACCAACAACAGTCGATCGAATCCAGAGTCTCCTGCTTGAAGGGCAATTCCTCAGTTTTCCGAACCAGACTTTGACGCCCGGACGACTCTTCGAAATTTCAGAACTATTTGGCAAGCCCGAAGTAAACCCAATCTGGTCCGGAATGTCGGAGAATCCAGCAATCATTCGAGCCGCCAAAAAGGCAGGGGAACCCGACCCCCTTCTCTGTGGTCCGCAAACTTTCGGAAGTTTTTACAAACGGCCCAGTAAATTGGTCTTCGCCTACTGCGATGACCACTCGGTCAACGCCGACATCATTT
>CAWVXN010000524.1:0-2522 GCA_963933695.1 uncultured Myxococcales bacterium
GGACCGGCGATAGGACCAGGCGAATAGGGGCGGGCTAAATAGGGGCGGGCTAAAAAGGGGCGTGCGATAGAGCCGAGAGACGCGCTCCGCCGCCAGGGAAGACGGCGCTCAGTCCCCCTCCTCAGTCCCCCTCGAAGGCCGCAAAGAGTTCCTCGAAGGCTTTCATCTGGTTGCCCTCAGCGGAGGACGGAACCAGGATTGGCGTGCTGACCCCAGCTTCGTACCACGCGGCCAGCCCCTCCCGGACCGTGTCGCGGGAGCCGTAGAGGGTGCAATCCGAGAGCCAGGCATCACTCAGCAGACCTGGAATGCGCTCGCGTTCCCCGGCCTCGACGGCCTTCTCGATGGCCTCCATTTCCTCCACGTAGCCCGCCTCCTTCCAGTAGTTCCGGTAGTTGGGCAGGGTGACGTAGAAGCTCAGGGTTCGGCGATTGACCGCCGCCGCCGCCGCCACGTCGTCGGAAATACAGGTCGGAATCATGTTGCCCACAAAAAAGTCATCGCTGCCGCGCTGGCCGGGAGCAAGCGCATCGAGGGATTCCGCCATATGCGAGCGGGCCGCGTTGGCAAAAACCACGCCCTCGCCGAGTTCACCCGCCAGGGCCACCATTCGCCGGCGCAAACCGGCCACCACGAGAGGGGGCTGCTCGCCGGTTCGGGGCACTCCCCGCCACGCCTCCACGAAACGACGCATTTCCGCCAGCGGCTTCCCCCCCGCCACCCCCAGGCGATCGAGAAGTGGGGCATGACTCACGCCAACTCCGAAACGAAAACGCCCTCCGGAGAGCTCGTGAATGAGTGCCGTGGTGGCGGCGTAGTCCCCGGGCAAACGGGTATAGAGATTCGCGATCGCCGTCCCAAAGGGAATTCTCTCTGTGGCTTGGGCCAGGGCCAGACAGAGCCCCAGTCCATCGCCCACGCTGGCGCAATAGATGCCCCGGTACTCTCGACGCTCGATCTCCCGGGCAAGCTCAAGGGTTGCCGATCGACGACGGGGAACGGCCGCAAGGGCGAGAGCGGGTAGGGGTAGATTCGACATTGGGTTCTCCTCCGAGCTGAACGAACGCCCCAGCCTAGGCGGTGGCCTGGGCCGCCGCCTCCCCCGGAAATGAATTGCCTGGGAAACGAGCAGCGCTGCTCGTCGGATGGGCATCCCATGACCCGGCGCCGTCTCGAGGCCCTGCATTCGCCGAACCGGACCGCCACCAAGCCATCGGGACGTCCGAGCGGACGCCTTTCAAACTGGCATGCAGCTTGCTTTGTCTAAGGGAAGCAACGGTGGAGGTGGGGACCGGGCGTGACTCGGTGATGGGGTCTCTGACCCCTCCCGATTCATCGGGTCTGTGAATCAAACGGGCCCCGCCTCCGCCTAAACCACTCACCCTAAACCAATGTTCCGAACGCCTTTCGAACCTCACTTTCTAACCACCCTCTCTAGCCTCACTTTCTAAATCCACTTTCTAAATCCCAAAAGCCAACTCACCCAAGACGCCTCAAAGGCCACGGAGATCTCGCATGTTTACGAAATTCCTCATCGCAGCCGGTATCGGGGCGCTTGCCCTACCCAGCTTCGCCTTCGCCGACGACAGCGTCAGCCCTGGACTCTTTGCCGCCAACAATGTGTGGATGATGTTGGCCGCTGGGCTCGTCTTCATCATGCACTTGGGCTTCGCGATGCTTGAGACAGGAATGACCCGGGCCAAGAACACCGTCAATATCCTGTTCAAAAATACATTTATCGTCTGTGCCGGCATCCTGACCTACTACCTCTGCGGGTTTAACCTGATGTACCCGGGAGACTTCAATGGGTTCTTGGGCTTCGCCGGCTTCGGCCTCGGAGCGGGCTTTGACCCGGGCGCCAACACCCCGGCCTACGCCGACGGCGGCTACACCTACTGGACCGATTTTCTCTTCCAAGCCATGTTCGCAGCGACCGCCGCCACCATCGTTTCGGGCGCCGTCGCCGAACGCATCAAGCTGAAATCATTCATGGTCTTCGTGCTCTTCTTCGTGGGCCTGGTCTACACCGTGGCCGGGTCCTGGAAATGGGGCGGGGGCTGGCTTGACCAAATGGGCTTTTACGATTTTGCCGGTTCGACACTCGTTCACTCCGTGGGAGGATGGGGAGCCCTGATGGGAATTCTCTTCCTCGGGCCCCGCCTGGGGAAATACGCGAAAGATGGGCGCATGACGCCGATCCCCGGCAGCAGCATGCCCGCGGCCACCATGGGTGTCTTCCTGCTCTGGCTGGGTTGGTTCGGCTTCAACGGCGGGTCAGTGCTCTCCGCTGACCCAGCGCTCACCTCCTTTGTTCTGGTCACAACCTGCCTGGCGGCCGCGGCCGGCGGCGTCGGTGCCATGGTGGCCTACGCGTTCGTCTCCTCGAAGCCCGATCTCTCCATGGCCCTCAACGGTATTCTCGCCGGCCTGGTGGGTATCACCGCGGGTGCCGACGTGATCAATCCCGCCTTTGCCATCCTGGTGGGGGGCATCGCCGGCGTTATCGTGGTCTTTTCGGTGAT
>CAWVXN010000525.1:0-2519 GCA_963933695.1 uncultured Myxococcales bacterium
TCTGCGCAACTATCCCGACCCCGAGGAAGTCTTTGCCAGCATCGGCTCCGATGCTCTGCGCTGGTTCCTTGTCTCCTCTCCGGTGGTGCGAGGCGGCGACCTGAAAATCGATCGCGATGGCAAGTCGATTCAGGATTCGATTCGTCTGGTCATCAACCCGATCTGGAACGCATGGTATTTTTTTAGCCTCTACGCCAATACCGATGGCATCGAGGCCAGGCTCCGGGCCGACTCCAGCCATCTGCTGGATCGGTATCTCCTGGCCAAAACCCAAGAACTGGTCAGTGGGCTTGAGGCCGATCTCGATCGCTACGACCTGGCCGCGGCCTGCGGGCGAATCGTTTCCCACATCGACGCGCTCAACAACTGGTATATCCGGCGCAGCCGGCCGCGCTTCTGGAAGTCCGAGCGCGATGCCGACAAGCAGGACGCGTACGACACCCTCTATACCGCTTTGGTTGTGCTCTGCCGGGTGGTCAGCCCCTTGCTCCCGCTCGTGAGCGAGGAGATCTACCGCGGACTCACGGGTGAGGAGAGCGTTCACCTCAGCGACTGGCCCGATCAGCTCAAAGACGCTGCAGACTCTGAACTCGTTGCCGAGATGGATCGCGTGCGCGAGATCTGCTCCGCCACCCTGGCCCTGCGCGCCTCCGAAAACGCCCGGGTGCGCCAGCCCCTGGCCGAGTTGGTGGTGGCGGGCGGCGACAACACTAAAATTCAGCCATACCTGGACCTCATCGCCGACGAGGTCAACGTCAAACGCGTCGAGCTCAGTGATGACATCAGCGCCTACGCGACCTTCGGGCTCAAAGTCAACGCCAAGGTGCTGGGGCCCCGAATCGGCGGCGAGATCAAGTCCGTCCTGATCGCCGCAAAAAAAGGCGAGTGGAACACCGGGGACGACGGGGGCGTCGAGGTCGCGGGCACCCTGCTCCAGGCCGGCGAGTATTCCCTGACCCTCCAGCCCCGAGAGGGTATCGCGTGCCAGTCCCTGCCCGGGAACGATGCCATCGTGGTGCTCGACCTCGAGCTGACGCCGGAACTCATCGAGGAAGGCATGGCGCGGGACGTGGTGCGCGCGGTCCAACAGGCGCGTAAAGAGGCCGGCCTGCACGTCGCCGACCGAATTCGGCTCGTGCTGCCTCTCGAGGAACCCTGGCGGAGCGCCGTGGAAAACTTTCGGGCCTACCTGAGCGAGCAGACCCTGGCCAGCGAGCTCGTTCTTGAACCGGCTCCGACGGGCGGGGCCACCGCCGAACTTCCCTCGGACACCCTCTATACCCACCGGGCTCAACTCGGCGGGCAGGAAGTACACATCATGCTCGAGCGGATCCTTGTGCCCGAGTAGGGGCGCCTATCCCGCGCCCCTAAGCCCCCGCTCTGATATGCTGGCAAGAAATCGGCCGCCGGTCGAACGCCGTGAGTTTCGAGCCCCCGCCCCCGGGCGGATCCCGCCGTGAAGGAGCCCCGAAATCCATGATCAAAGCTTCCCGATCCCAACGAGCCCTTCTTGGAAAATTCACGCTCATTCTGCTCACCGCGCTGCTCGCCCTGACGGGCTGTGATCAGCCCGCGAATCCGCCCCAGGTCGGCGGAGCAGCGGATTCATCCGAAGATCAACGGCGCTTTCAATTCGTGCGAGCGAGCAAGCTGATCCTCCGCCTCGACACCCGACTGGGCGTTGTCTGGAAGGTCGCCGAAAACGGCGACGGCGGCTGGGGAATGCTGGGCGCCACGCCGGACGACGACGACGAGCCCAGCGGGAACGGCCGCTACGGACTCTTTGCTCTCAAGAGCGGTGTCATGGGTGGACCCCCACAGCTTTTGCGGGTGGATCGGGCTACAGGGCGTTCATGGCTGGCTCTGGCCAAAGATGGCAGCCGCTGGACTCCGATTCAGGAGGGCTCGAACCCCAAGCCCGAGGCCGCCTCGGCGGAGGAAAGCGATACCCCGGACGGGCCGATCAGCCTCCAAGTCGCGCCAAAAGAAACCATCGAGTCCCTGCCGGGAGAGGAGAGCGAAAAAATCGCTGTGGTGGTACAAGCCCTTGAAAAAGAGGGACTTGCCGTGGAGATCAAGGTCTGGGGCGCCCGCCAGCTCGCCGTTTTCAGTCCCGATGCCGCGATCCCGCCCCTACTGAAGGCCTTGGGAAGCGAACACCCTGAGGTGGTTGTCGCCGCTATCCAATCACTCAAGGAAATCGGTCGCCCCTCAACCATCCCCAAGATCATGGCTCTCTCCCAACACCCCGATCCCGATGTTCGCGCGGCCGTGCAGGCAGTGGTGGTGGCGGTTCCCTAGGGGGAAGGATGGTTGGAAGAGAATTCGGCCAACCACCCCGAGCCTTTTGGGGCAGCCAGTCGGGCGCGCCCGGGATCGGTGAGTGGATTGGCCTCGGACCCAGCGGCCATTCGAATCCCGATTTGGAATCGCCATTTAGAATCGGCATTTAGAATCGCCATTTAGAATCGCCATGGTGATATCGAGCAGTCGGTGCTGTAGACTAACTCGGTTGTCCG
>CAWVXN010000526.1:0-2515 GCA_963933695.1 uncultured Myxococcales bacterium
ACATCGCTCGTGATGGTCTCCGAGTCGCCGGTGAGGGTGCCGTCGACGATCTCGACCCCGCCGGTGACCGCAAGCAGGCCGCTGCCAAATTGCAGGTTGTGGCTATCCAGCTTGATGACCTTGCCCTTGCCGGTGATCTCACCGGCGTAGAGATGGGTGGCGGTCTCGGTTCGATCTTCGAAGGCCAGAACTGCGTCCTCCTCCACCAGCACGTTGCCCTGGATCGAATCCCGGTGGCCCAGCAGATTGCCTTCTTTGATTTCGGTGCCCCCGCTGTAGTCGTTGACTCCCGAGAGCCGCAGGGTCGCTTCGCCTTCCTTGACGACGCTGCCCGCTCCCACGATGTTGTCGCGGATCACGTGGTCGGCGGAATATCGAAACCCCAGGGCTGCATCGGCATCGACTACGAAACGCGCGGGCAATCGGTTGCCCGTGCTGTCCTCGGCCGTGCCCTGGATGTCGAGGTCGACCAGGGTCGCCTGGCCCGACTTGACGTGCAGGAGGGTGAAATCGATGCCCACATCGGTGGCCGTATCGATCCGGAAGCCGAGGGCGGCGGTCGCATTGAGATCCACGTTGCGATGGCTCGCGGGGTCTGGGGGAGGCAGGTCGGCATGCAGGTCGATGTCGGGAAGCAGGGGCTCTGATTCCAGGGTCAGTGTCAGGTTCTGGAGATCGTCGGCACTGAAGAAAATCGTGTTGGCGGTGTTGCTCCCGGCGTTGGCGCTCTCAATGGCCGCGTCCAGGCTGCCGGGGATTTCTCGGCTGTTGTTGAAGACGGTGAAGATATCCGGCACCACCTCGGGCTCTTCCTCTTGGGCGCTCCCGGTGAGGGGCAGGGCCAGGCAAAAGAGGACGAAGGCCAGCCGCGGCCAAATTGTTGAACTCCACATGGGGCTGCTTTCCCGAATTCTTCGGAGGGTTTAGTTTTCGCTGGCGTTGATGCGGCGCCGGTACTTGCGGGCCGATTCGGGCCTGCCGGTTTTGTCAAAGGTGTCGGCGGCGAATGCATAAAGACGAAGGAGTCTGGGATCCTCTGGGGGCATCTGGCTTTCGTAGATCTCGATGGCGCGGTCGAGGCTCTTGTTGGCGGCCAGTGCATCTCCCAACATGATTTCGGCGGTCGTCAAGCTGATGTAGGCGTGACCGATGGCCAAGGCCTCGGAGTCTTCGCCCTGGTGCATGTTGTAGAGGGCGCGGTGCGCATAGCTGCGCATTCGCTTGGCCTCTCCCAGGTGCTGGGTGATCTGGGTCAAGTTCATCAGGATCTCGGTGATTTCGTGGGCTGTGCGGCCCTGCTTGGCTTCGATGATTTCTATGGCCCGGACCGAGTAGCGTTCGGCCTCGGGCCAGTTGCCCAGGGCCTCGTAGGTACTGGCCAGCTTGCGAATGGGCAGCAGGTTCTTCGTCGAGTCCAACCCGTAGTTCTCGGCATAGGTTTTTTCGGCTTCGAGGAGCGGGGGGAGGCCGTCCCGATAGCGCTCGAGGCGGTAACTCACGGCGCCGAGGTTGTAGGCCAGCACTCCGGTCTGGGCGTTCCGAAGGCCGAGATCGCGCAGGGCGAATGCGTGACCCTTGCGCGCATAGATAAGCGCCATCTCAAAATCCTTAGCAACCAGGGCGGCTCGGTAATCCTGATAGGCGACCTTATACTCGGACTCCGGCTTCCCTGCTTCGGTCGGGCTCGCCTGGACCACGGGCTCCGGGTCGGCGGAAGGGGTGGGAGTAGGGGAAGGGGTGGGAGTAGGGGTAGGAGTGGGCGTAAGGGCAGGAGTGGGAGTAGGAGTAGGAGTAGGTGTAAGGGGAGAGGCAGAAGTGGGGACATGAGTAGGCGCCGGAGAGCCCCCCTCGGCTAGACACTGGCTTGCACCGATGAGAAAGGTGCCGGCCAGCAACGTCTGGCCAATTCGTCTCAAGGGGTTCAGCAGCATCCGCTCAGGGTAGCCCAGGCAAAGGGGCGGCCGGCTACATGAAGGACGGACGTTCCCCAATGACTCCCTCCTCGCGCAGACGCGCCAATTCATCGTCGTCGAGACCCAGTTCGCCTCCCAGAATTTCGTCGTTGTGCTGACCCAACGAGGGGGGAGGGCGGCGATGCAGCGCGCGCGGAAGCCCGGAGAATGCCATGGGCCAACCGGGATAGCGGGCCTCCCCGGATCGCGGATGATGCAAGGTCTGGAAAAATCCCCGGGCCTCCAATTGCGCGTCGGGCATCAAGTCGTGAGCGTTGATCAGCGGCGAAGCGGGAATTCCCGCAGCCCAGAGAGCTTCGAGCGCTGCTTTTTGAGATCTTCCCTGAAACCAGATTTCCAGTTTCTCGTCCAGGGCATCGTGGTGGGCACGGCGTCCCGGGGCGTGGGCGAAAGCCGGGTCTCGGGCCCACTCCGGGTCGCCCATGACCCCGCACAACCCTCGCCACGCCGCATCGTCTGGGATGGCCAGCGCGATCAGTGCCCCGCTGTCGGCGCTTTCGGCAATTTCGGGGCTGTCGGCGCTGGCGGCACTGGAGTAAACG
>CAWVXN010000527.1:0-2509 GCA_963933695.1 uncultured Myxococcales bacterium
CCGGGCGTGGGCCAGCACTTCCCCCGCCGGCAGGCAGCGGCTGGCGATCCCCAAGGCCAAGGCCTCGTCGCCATCGAATTTCCGCCCGGTGAGCAAGATGTCTGCGGCCTTCGCCAGTCCCACGAGTCGGGGCAAGCTCCAGTGCACCTGACAATCGGGCATGACCCCCCTTCGCACCTGAAGCACACCGTATTTACCCTCCCGAGCCACAAAGCGAAGATCGCATTGCAGGGCCAGGGTGAGGCCGATCCCGATCGCGTGCCCGTTGAGCGCGGCGATCACCGGCTTGCGTACCTCCCAAGCGGGCATGGCCAACGGAGAGGCGCTGAAGTCTTGATCCTGCTCCTGGCTTGCGAATGTCTCGGAGCCCGCGGTCATGTCGGCCCCCGCGCAGAAGGCGTTTCCAGCCCCGGTCAGAACCACCGCGCGCACGGCATCGTCCTCGTCGCAGCGCCGATAGGCGTCGCTCAACTCGGCGCCCATGCGGCCGCTGAAGCTGTTCATTTGCTCTGGGCGGTTCAGCGTCAGGGTGGCCACGCCGTCGTCGAGTTCAAAGAGCAGATCGCTGTATTCCATGGGTCTTCCTTGGCGCGCGGGCTAGTCGAGAGCGAGACCAGTCTAGACCGAGACTACTCCAGGCCCAAGCGGATTCTCCCTGCAAGAGCGGACAACTCCCCGGGCTGGCCCGGAACTCGGGGTTGGAGCGCCAGGGAACTTCCCTCGGCCCGAGGAATCAGGTGGGTGTGGTAGTGAAAGACGGTCTGGCCCGCTGCCGCCCCGTTGAGTTGCATGACCATTACCCCGTCCGGGGCAAGGGCCTTGCGGATGCCATGGGCCAGTTGCTGACTGGCCCGGCTCACCGCCGCAAGGGAATCCGCGTCGATTTCGAAGATGTTCTTGGCGTGACGCTTGGGGATCACGAGAGTATGGCCGGGAGCAACGGGAAAAATGTCCATGAAGGCCAAGCTGAGATCGTCTTCGTAGACCTTTTCGCACGGTGCGCGGCCTTGAACAATCTCACAGAAGATGCACCCGCTCACGGGGTTTCCTCACGTCGGTGCCGGTGCCCCCCGGAGCCGAGGAGACTGGACGCTACGGGGGCAAACGCCCGGCCGAAAGGCATGACGCCGATCAGGGGATCAGCGCCGCAACGGATTCGGGCATGTCCTTGGCCACTCGGATGATGGGAATCCCGTTCTGGGTGTTCTCGTGCATCTCGGCCATGGCCCGGGGGAGATCCTCGAAGGCGTAGATCTCCGAATGGATCGTCGGCTTGAAGACCGACCCGTAAAGAGCCGTGGCTGCCTCGATACCCTCGAGGGTCTCGTAGTGGGTGTGGTCCAGGGTGATCTGCTTAATGGACGCGGCGGCGGAGTTGTATTCCACGTCCCGGGTCAGTTGCCAACCCGCGCTCACGATGACGCCCTCCCGAGAGGTTGCCGCGAAGCCGGCGTTGAAGAGGGGGCCTCGGAGCATGTCGCAGACCACATGCATACCCTCACCTTCGGTGAGAGCTCGAACTTCTTTGGCGAAGGCCTTGCTGTCCGCACGACTGGCGAACCGGTTGAAGGCCTTTTGATCGATCCCGACGATGCCCTGGGTCTCGAGTGCTTCCCGGCGTTCAGCGCTGCCGGAGCAGAAGTAGGCATTGTGCCCTTGGGCCCGGGCGAGCATCAGGAAGAGTTCCGAGACGCCGCCTCCGAATGCCATGACATTGAGAGTCGGCAGTTTTTCCTCGGAGACTTTTACGCGAAAAATTCCCTCGGCCCGGCGCCAGAGGTGGTAGGCGGTGGGTGCGCGCAGGGGAAGCGCGGCGATTTCCCAAAGGTTGAGTCCGCATTCGAGGGGGGCGGGCACGATTTGCCAATCGGCCACCACGGCTTCCTCGCCATACCAACCAATGGAGTCGGGGGTGTCGTAGGCCCAGATCACCTTGGGATAACCAAAACGGTCGGGGACGCCATTGCAATGGGTCACGACAATCTCCCCGGGCTTGAAACGGGTGACCTCGGCGCCCACCGCCAGGACCTCGCCCAGGGCAGAGTTCCCCGGGTAGATCTTGCCTCCCCGGAGTTCGGCGATGTTCACGGTATCCGCCAGGGCGGCGTGATCGACATTGTGTTCGGCGGAAACCGCGAGGATGCGCAGATGCACGTCCTGAGAGCCCATCTCGGCGAGTTCGAGCTCGTCCAGTCGGATTACCCGGGAGATATCCACCTTGCTGAGATCCTGATTGACACGCTCGCGTTCAGCGGTGACATCTTCCACTTTGATCGAATAGGCTCGGGTCATCTTTTCCTCTCTGGATGGACTGAAATCTGCGGGATGCGTAGGCTAGAAGATTGCCCGGGCCTCTGCATTATTTCTCTCAGAGAGGCTTTGGACGGGGCGAAACGAGCGCCGAAATTACGCCACCGGTGGCCCTTAGGGCGAGCCGAGGGGATCGTTCAATGCCGCTGTGGGTTCGGCGGGAAGGCCCGGCGGTGTCCAGCGCCCATCCCCGTCGGCA
>CAWVXN010000528.1:0-2503 GCA_963933695.1 uncultured Myxococcales bacterium
CCTCCAGCACCTACACCTTCAGCGCCTATACCTCCAGCACCTACACCTCCAGCACTGCCTCCGCATACTGGAACTCCCCCGGTTTCTGGGGCGGGGGGCGTGGATGCGCCGGCCGCCGGCACAGGCACTCTCGGTGTTTCGTCGGGATCGTCTTCGGGTTCGGGGGATTCGGGCGGCGCGGCGGTTCACGCCAGCCCGGGGGTGCGCCGCTATGCGCGCCAACTCGGTGTTGACCTGGCACGCACTTCGGGCAGCGGTCCCCTGGGCCGGGTTCTTGAAACCGATGTCACCGGCCACGTGCACGCGGCAATGACCGCGGGTGGACCCCCGGGCGGAGGCGGAGTGCCGCCGGTGCCCGAGGTGGACTTTTCGCGTTTCGGGCCGATTCGTCAGGAGCCGTTGGCAAAGATTCGCCGTGTCTCCGCCCGGAATCTCTCTCGGAGTTGGCTAAACGCGCCCCATGTCACCCAACACGACGAAGCCGACATCACCGAACTCGAGGCGTTTCGCCGCACGTGCAAGGCGGAAGCCGCCGAGCGTGGTTTGAAACTTTCCCCGCTGCACTTCGTGTTGAAAGCGGTGGCCAGAGTGCTGGCGGAATTTCCCGATTTCAGGTCCTCGCTGGCGCCCGGTGGTGAGGCCCTGATCGTCAAGGACTACTTTCATCTCGGCGTGGCGGTGGATACGGAAAACGGCCTCATGGTGCCGGTGATCCGGGACGTGGAGAGCAAAGGCATCTATGAACTCGCCGCGGAATTGTCGGATCTCGCCGAGCGTGCTCGCACGCGAAAACTCGCCCCCGCCGATCTGCAAGGGGCGTGTTTCAGCCTCTCAAGCCTGGGCGGGATCGGAGGGACGGCGTTCACGCCCATCGTGAACGTGCCCGAAGTCGCAATCCTCGGCCTCTCCAAACTTCAAGTGCAGCCGCGCTGGTCCGGCGGAAGCGACCCCAGGGCTCCAGGGGAGTTCGAGGGCCGCGCGGTCCTGCCTCTCTCCCTTTCCTACGACCACCGGGTAATCGACGGCGCGGCCGCGGCGCGTTTTACCACACGCCTGGCCACGGTTCTGGCTCATCCCGGGCACCTTCTTCTGTAGGGTCCAAAGCGCCGATGCCTTCTAAAGGTCCAAAGCGCAAATGCCTTCTACAAGGTCCAAAGCGACAAGGTCCAAAGCACCGAGGCCTTCGCGGGCGTGCCTTCCGGAAGTCCCGGAAGCTCGGAGTAGACTTTCTGGCTTACTCGGGGTCGTCGAATTTTGGTGCGCGTTTTTCCATGTTGGCCCGGACGGCTTCGATTTGATTGGGCTTGCCTATCAAACCGCCTTGGAGTCGAGCTTCGAGACGCAGTCCTTCCTCAAGGCTGATCAGGGAGGCGGCGTTGAGCAGTTCCTTGTCGGCACGGATAGCGCTCGGGGATTTCGAAGCGATTTCCATGGCGATTTCGTAGGCGGCCTGTTGCGGATTTTCGTCCACCTGGGTGGCCAGACCCAATTCCCGAGCCTCCAATCCTGAGATGATTCGCCCGGTGTAGGTGAGTTCCCGGGCGACGTCGTCGCGCACTAGATGACGTAGGGTCTGAGTCCCGGTCATATCCGGAACCAGCCCCCATTTGATCTCCATGACGGAGAGCCGGGCGTCCGGGGACACGATGCGCATGTCGGCGGCCAGAGCGATCTGCAGTCCGGCCCCGTAGGCGACACCGTGAAGCCCGGCGATGACCGGCACCGGAAGGGTCCGCCAGACCCAAGCCGCGTTCTGGGCCACGGTGGCGGGGCTTTCATCCGACTTTGCCAGGAGCCCGCCGTCGTTGCCCGACGATTTGGTTTCATCTCGGCGAGGCTTGCGTTCCCCCGAAGCCATGCCGGCGAAACTCGCCATGTCCAGGCCGGCGCAGAAGCCTCGGCCTTCGCCGGTGAGTACTACAGCGCGTACGCTCGGCTCCTTGGCGAGTTGCTGCCCGGCTTCGGTCAGGGCCTCAAACATGGCCGAGTCGATTGCATTCATTTTGTCGGGTCGGTTGAGGCGGACATCGGCGACGCCGGCCTTGAGATCGATGGTCACGCGGTCGGACACGAGGAATCTCCTTTGGGCAGAGGGGAAGAGGGCAGAGGGGAGGGGGTGCTCAGGCGGGCGGGCTGTTCGCGACCTCGCGCGCGAGGAAATCCAGAACCGCTCGGGTGAAATGGTCGTTGCGGTCACCCGCCACCATGTGGCCGGCGCCGGAAATGTCGACGAACTGTGCATGGGGAACCTGGACGAGGAATTCGTCGGCGCCCTCCTGGGAGAGCAGGTCGCTCATGCGGCCACGCACCAGGAGCGTCGGAATCGAGAGTCCCCGAGCCGCATCGTCGAGGGAGTCAAGGACCTTCATGGAGCTTGGAGTGAGCCGTCCGTTGACGAAGGCCGGATCCCAGTGCCACCGATAGCGACCGTCTTCCTTGAGACGAAGATTTTTCTTGAGTCCTTCGAGATCCCGAGAGCGAGGCCGATGGGGGTTGTAGGTCG
>CAWVXN010000529.1:0-2502 GCA_963933695.1 uncultured Myxococcales bacterium
CGGTCTGAATTCCACTGCGTCCCGCCCGGGGAGGGCCGAGCCATAGGCATCCTCCGGGGCGGCCCGAGATCAGTAGTTCGCCATCCCGTCGAGGGGGCTCGACGCCGAGGCGTAGAGGCGCTGGGGCATTCGCCCGGATTCGTAGGCGAGGCGGCCCGCCGACACCGCCATGCGCATGGCAGTGGCCATCTTCACGGGTTCCTTTGCGTGGGCGATGGCGGTATTCATCAGCAGCGCGGTGGCTCCGAGTTCGAGGGCCACGGCGGCGTCGCTGGCCGTGCCCACTCCCGCGTCCACAATCACGGGTACCTCGACGGTCTCCAGGATGATGCGCAGGTTGGCCGGGTTACGAATGCCCATCCCCGAGCCGATCGGCGCGGCCAGGGGCATCACTGCGGGGCACCCCATGGCGGCCAGACGCTGGCAGGCCACCGGGTCGTCGGTGATATACGGGAGCACGGTGAACCCGTCGTCGATCAGCACCTGGGCGGCTTCCAGGGTGGCGGGGACGTCGGGGAAAAGGGTTCGTTCGTCGCCGATGACTTCAAGCTTGATCAGATCGGTGCCGAGTAGCTCGCGCCCCATACGGGCTGTAGTGATGGCGTCTTCGGCGGTGTAACAGCCGGCGGTATTCGGGAGGATGGTAAAACGATCCGGTGAGATGACATCCAGGAGCCGGGGGCCCTTTGCGGCGTCGAAATTCACCCGCCTCAGGGCGACGGTGACCATTTCGGCTCCCGAGGCCTCGGCGCACTCGAGATTTTGTTCGAAGGACGTGTACTTCCCGCTTCCAATGATCAGGCGGGAGCGGAACGTGTAGTCCCCGATTCGCCAACTCTGCTGTTCTTCCAACTCGGACATCGATCAACCTCCTCCAACGGCTTCGAGAATTTCCACCCGGTCATCCGCAGTGAGGACGACCCCTCGATAATGAGACCGGGGCACAACCTCGCGGTTAACGGCCACGGCCACGCGCTTGCCCGCCAGCCCCAGGGTCTCCAACAAGCCGTTCACCGTGCAGTCCCGGGAGACGACAGTGGCGTCTCCATTAACGAAGACGGTTTGGCGAATGGGGGATTGGTCGGCGGACATGGGGGATGTGGCCCGAAGCTGTTGCGTGAAAGGAAATGGCTCTCCTGAACGCGCAAGAGTACCGGAGGCGTCGAAGGGGTGCCGCTGTTACGCTGGTCCGGGAGCGAAGGATCCAGAATAAGGGGGGGATTCGGCATGGAAAGAGTGCGTCAGGCGACCATCGATCTCTCCGCGCTCCGAGCCAACTTCGCCCTGGCCCAGGAATTCGCCCGGGGCGGGGAAGTGATCGCCGTGGTCAAGGCCGATGCCTATGGACACGGCGCCCAGGACGTGGCGCGCTGCCTGGAGGCCGCGGGCTGTCGAAAGCTCGCCGTGATGACCGCCGAAGAGGGAGCGAGCCTGCGCGAATCTGGGGTTCAGGGGCAGCTGATCCTCCTGGGCGGTCTGGCGGACGCGCGCGAGGCCGAATTGGCCGGCGAGTACGGCCTCGCTCCGGCGATTCACCACCGGGAGGGGTTGGCCTGGGCCCGGGAGGCGGCCGCTCGTTTCGGCGAGGGGTTGGGCGTGCACCTTGAGGTGGACACCGGGATGCGCCGGATGGGGGTGGGGCCCGAGCAGGCTTTCGCTCTGGCGGAGAAAATTGCCGCCGATCCCTTACTCCGCGGGGACAGCACCTACACGCATTTCGCTTCGGCGGACTCCCCAGAAACTTCAGCCGGCCTCGAGCAGATTCGGATCTTTCGCGAATTCTTGGCCGCCCTGGCGGCGCGGGGGCTGGATCCGGGCAGGGTTCACGCCGCCAACTCCTCGGCGCTCTTTCCGGGGTCCGGCCTCCACGCGGCGTTTCCCGAGGCCACGGCGGTCCGTCCGGGTCTGATGCTCTATGGCGCCCGTTCGGCGGGGCACGAGGATCCAGAGAATCGCCTGCGGCCGGTGATGAGCGTCCACGCCCGGGTGGCCGCGGTGCGCGAATTGGTCGCTGGGGACGCCGTGGGCTACGGCTCGACCTGGCGCGCCGACGGGCCGACCCGGATCGCGACGATTCCCCTGGGCTACGCGGATGGGGTGCTGCGCTCGCTTTCGAGTCGGGGCGAGGTCTGGCTGGCTGGGGCCCGACGTCCCATTGTGGGCCGGGTTTCGATGGACTCCCTGACCGTGGCCGTCGCCGACCCCGGGGCTCCGCTGGCTGTGGGCGACCCGGCGAGCTTCTTTGGAGCCGCCCCCGAAGGCGGCCCCGGGATCCGCGTCGAGGAGCAGGCTGAGGCCGCGGGTACCCTGGCCTACGAACTGCTGGTGCGGGTGGGGGATCGCGTTCCTCGGGTTTCTGTCGACTCGGAATGAATTGTCGGGCTTTCTTCGATTGACTTGGAGGGGACGCGCAGTTACAAAACGGGCGAGCCCGCCCCCTCAACCCCTCAACCCTCAACCCCTCACCCCTCACCCCCTCAACCCTCACCCCCCACCCCCTCA
>CAWVXN010000530.1:0-2500 GCA_963933695.1 uncultured Myxococcales bacterium
AACTTGCCGAATTTCCGAGCATAAGCGCCGGTAAACGCACCCTTCTCATACCCAAAGAGCTCGCTCTCAAGCAAGTCCTCGGGAAGGGCGGCACAGTTGACCTTGATGAAGGGACCGTCGGAGCGATTCGACTTCTCGTGAACAGAGCGAGCGACGATCTCCTTGCCTACGCCGCTCTCTCCTTGGATCAATACTGTTACATCGGTATCCGAGATTTGCTCGATCACCGAACGTATTTCAGACATCGCAATACTGTCCCAGACCGAATCATTCACACCTTCATCGTGTTGGATATCGAGCTCAGATTCACTGGAGGTCGGCACGAAACGATCCAGCACCTGATCGATATCTTCCTCTTCAAAGGGCTTACTGATGAAGTCAACAGCACCAAGTTTCATGGCATTGACGATTGTCGGAGCGCGGCCCACCACGGAAATCATCGCGACAGAGAGACCAGGCATGATCGTAAGCAGCCGGCGCAGAGTCTCGACTCCACCCAATCCGGGCATCATGATGTCGAGAAAAACGAGGTCTGGCATCGCGGACGACTCTTCGAGAGTAGCGATGGCCGCCTCTCCGCTTTCAGCGCTTGTCACCGCGTAACCGCGAATCTCGAGGAGATTGGTCAGGTATCCCCGAATTCCCTCTGAGTCGTCAATCACCAGGATTTTCGGGCGATGTTCGTCTTTCATTCCAACCTTCCGTCCAGTACCGAACGGGTGTCCTTTTTTCGGGAAGTCAACCATTTTCCATCTCCTCTTCTTCTTCGTCGATTCCAGACACGACGCGTGGCAGTGTGAAGGCAAAGCGACTTCCACCACCGGGTTCATCTTCCACCCTGATTGAACCGCCATGGGCATCGACGATGTTTTTACAGATCGCCAGCCCCAGACCAAGCCCCGAATCGGCCGATTGGTCACTGGCCCGGGCATAGGGCTCAAAAATTCGATCTCGCTCGTGGCTCTCGATCCCCGCGCCGTTGTCCGCCACGAAAATCTCCACGAATTCGTCCTTACATCTGCCTCCCAGACGAGTTCCGACCTCTATCCGTCCACCCACTTTGCTAAAGCGAATGGCGTTTTCGAGCAGGTTATTGAGCACCTGGCCGACACGAATTCCATCGAAGACAGCTCGCTGGGCGCTGGCGTCGACTTTCACCTGACAGGTCAGTGACTTTTCTTTGAACAGGGGAACAATCGCGCCATAGGATTTTAAAATCGCTGTCTCAAGACACCTGGGCTCCAGTGCCAAGTCGCCCTCCACCATTGCCATCGGAGACACTTCCAGCAGGCTTTCCACGAACTCATCCAGCCGCTTGCAGCTTTTTCGAGATTCCGACAGGTAATGCTTCTGGGCCGCATTCAGGGGACCCACCTCCGGCGACAAAAGGAGCCGGCTATAGCCTCCGATCACCGTGATGGGCGTCCTCAGTTCGTGGCCAAGCACGGCCAGCAGGTCTTCGTGCTCGGCTTGTTCCCGCTTCAATTCCTCGCGCAAGCGAGTTACCTCACGGTTGGACTGTTCGAGAGCTCGATGGGTAAACCTTGCCAAGGCCCCTTCGGATTCGTCTTCATCGAGGGCACCCACCAGCCACAGTTCTCCGGCACGAACCGGAATTCGGTGCACCTGCAACGAGCGAGAGCTGCCCTCGGAGCTGCCCAGGGCACAGCGAACGCCTGGCCCATCCAGGCACGGCAGGCCTTCGCCCGAGTCCGTCAGGCGGTCCTCCATCGACTCGCCCATCAGTGAATCCGGCGAAGCGCAGCCAAGCAGGGCCGCCATTCGGTCCGAGGCCCACCAAATTCGGCCCTCTCGGCAGAGGGCCAGACCCTCGTCGACAACATCAGCAATCGATGCGATTTTCTCGCCCGGAACCGCTTTCATTCTCGCTTGCTCCAGCCAACTTCCGTCGGCTTAAATCGCCTTCTCTACCGATGCCAGCAGGCGTGGTATCTTCCCTGTCCGCGCCCGTTCGGGCAGCGGACTCCTAACCCTCTCTATCGCCCTTTTGAAGCGCGGACTTTAATTGGGTTCTTCTTCAGGAACGCATATTTGGCGGATTCCGAACTCGAAAGCCCAGAGCGCCGAATCAAGGCCCTCTCCGCCGAAATCCAGCGGCACAATGCCGCCTACTACCAAGACGATCATCCCGAGGTCAGCGACGCCGAGTACGACGGGCTCCTGCGGGAACTCCGCGCATTGGAGGAGCAATATCCGGAATTTCAGCGACCCGAGTCTCCCACCCAGGGCGTGGGAGCCCCCGTTGTGGGGACGGGATTTGCCACCGCACCCCACGAAACGCCGATGCTCTCCCTCGACAACGCGATGGATGCCGATGAGTTGCGTGCCTTTGACCAGCGGATCCGGCGAATGCTCGGGCGCGATGACGCCCTCGACTACGTGGCCGAGCCGAAACTCGACGGGTCGGGGGTCGAACTCGTCTACCGGGACGGCCTCTTCAGCCACGGGCTCACCCGAGGAGATGGCCGAGTCGGCGAAG
>CAWVXN010000531.1:0-2499 GCA_963933695.1 uncultured Myxococcales bacterium
TCCCGGGAGCGGCCTCGCTCACCGGAGCGACCAAGAGAGGCACCAAGAGAGGTGCCTGGGCGGCCAGCTTTTCGGCCCAGGGGCTCGACCAGTTCTCCCTCAATCCACTCGCCAGGATCGCGACCTGCTCGGCGGTCAGTGTTCCACCGGCTTCCCGACTAAAGCTGGGCATGGAGGTTCCCGGTACGCCTCGGCCGATGATCTCCCGGAGGTAGTCTGGGGTCGCCAAGGCCACGTAAAGAGGATCGCCCACCGGCGTCCCGGGGCCGAGTCGGCCGGCGTCACCGTGACACCCCGAGCAATTCGTCGCGTATAGGGCCCCGAAGTCCTTCACCTCATCCGGGCGCAGGTACCGGTCCGCGGGATCCGGGCGACCGGGGAGTGCATCACACGCCCAGCTACTCACCGCCACCAGCAGAAACAGAGTCAGCCGGGGAATCAAAGCTCATCTCCATCGACATCGACATCGACCTCGAAGCCCGCGCGCGCCACCAGGGGGAAGGACTGGATGGTTTTTAAGCGTTCGCTTCGCGCGATCACTTCGCCGGCGGTCATCCCGAAGACAATTTGAAGGAGGATGAAAACCGTCCACTGGACTCCCTCGGCTGCCCCCGGTTCCACCAGTTCAATGCTCATGAACCCCGCGCCCGTCCAGACCAGGGGAGCCACGATTCCGCCCCAGAGCCGGGGATGCCCCGGGAGCATGGGCAGAACCGACGCGTAGACCAGGCCAATCAGGAGCGAGAGCACTATGTGAATAAGCGCCGCCGACAGCGCGATTCCGGCGTGGAAGCCCGTCAACTCCGGGCCCGGAGTCACGCCAAAGAGGGGTAGAACGATCGCCGCGAACCCGTTGAACGCGTGCCATGGGCTGCCATAACTCAGCCATCCGTGGACCCCCGCAACAAGTGCCATAGCCAGGCCTCCGGCAATGCCACCTTTGAGGCCGGCGCTGTAGGGGTGGTACTCCAGAGGGAGCCGTACCCGGTGCCCCCCCTCCCCCACCACAAGATTTCTGACGTGTCCCGGAACGGGCACGATCTGCGGCGCTCGTTCGGATTCGGTCTGAGCGGGGACGAATTCCTTGGCTTCATTGGGGAACATTTCGCGCCACCAACCCACGGCCCCCCAAAGCACCAATCCCCCACCCGCCCAAACGAAGAGAACACTGGTCACCAGGCTCACAAGCATCAGTGCGAGACCCAGGGCGAGATAAAGAGGCGCAGAGGTTCCCGCCGGCAGGCTCACGCCCTCGGCTGGGCTCCCCAATGCTTGGCTGTCCACGCGCTCCTCCAAAGACACAGTCTCTAAACCCCCACGACGTAGACCGTTGTCAATACGACGATCCAAACCGCATCCACGAAGTGCCAGTACCACGTCACTATCTCGACACGCTCGCTGTGCTCGGGGCCCACCCTTCCGGCCAGCACACCGCCCAAAACAAGGGAGAGCATCAACAGGCCCAGGACTACATGGGCGGCATGGAAGCCGACCAAAGAGTAGAAGGTGGTCCCGAATAGATTCGTCCCGATGGTGAGCCCGTGGCCGTAGATCAGCCCGAACCACTCGTTGGCCGTCGCCCCCAAGAAACCGGCACCGAGCCCCACGGTGAGTGCGAGGGCCACACCCGCACGCGCCGCATTGCCTTGGGCCAACGCTTTCACGGCGAACCCAGCCGTTGCGCTACTGGAAAGCAGGCAAAGGGTGGCGACCAGGGGAAACTCGAGCACATCCGAGGGCTGAGGTCCGGTCGCACTCTTTCCGATATAGAAGAGATAGGCCACCACGAACACGCTGAAGAAAGTGCTCTCGCCGAAAATCAGGCAAGCCATTCCCACGCGACCGCGATTCCAACCAGCGGGTTCCACAGGGGGCGCTAGGCCAGGCACTTGTGGAGCCGCAAGGGGAAGTGTCAAAGGTTGACTCATGGGCGCATCCTATTCGTGCTCCCAATCTGGATCATCCGGGTGCTTGAGGTCCCACAGGGGCCGGCGACTCCGCACCTCGGGGACGGTCAGGAAATTGTAGGCGGGCGGGGGAGATGAAGTAGACCACTCCAGGGTCCACGCGTTCCAGGGATCCGGACCCGCCCATTGGGGCCGGCGAAACGCCTGGACGAGGGCGAAGAGGAAAACGGCCACGCCCAGGGCCTGGAGGATCGCGCCCGCCGAGGAAATCGCATTCCAAACCTCCCAGCCGCGTTCCGCCGGGTAGGTGTAGATCCGTCGGGGCATCCCCAGCACACCCTGCACATGCATAGTGGTAAAGGTCAAATGAAAGCCCACGAAGAAAAGCCAGAAGTGCCAGCGCCCCAGCCTTTCGCTCAGCATGCGCCCGGTCATCTTGGGGAACCAGTAATAACAGGCCCCGAAAATCGTAAAGACCAGTCCGCCAATGAGGACATAATGAAAATGGGCCACCACGAAATACGAGTCGCTCAACTGCCAGTTGAGCGGAGCCCCGGACAACATGATGCCCGAGAGGCCCGCCACCAGAAAC
>CAWVXN010000532.1:0-2495 GCA_963933695.1 uncultured Myxococcales bacterium
GTGGTGGAGGATGAGCCCCGTGCGAGTGGGGAGGGGATGCACCGCCCCGCGCATCTCGAGGAGGGTACAGCTCCATGAAATTTCTCAGGATGACCCTGACCGCGGCCTTGCGCGCGCTGCGGCGCAATAAGATGCGATCGTCCCTGACGATTCTCGGGATCGTGATTGGCGTTGCGGCGGTCATTACAACGGTGGGCCTTGGTATGGGTGCTTCCACTGCGGTTCAGGACCAGATTCGCAGTCTCGGCACGAACCTTCTGATCGTTGTTCCCGGGACCACGAGTCGGGGAGGCGCTCACTCGGGCTGGGGGGGCGCGTCGAGTTTGTCGGTGCTGGACGCTCGCGCCATCGAACGGGAAAGCCGGGGCGTACGAGCAGTGAGTTATGTGCGCCGGGGGAGTGGTCAGGTTCTCTACGGAAACGCAAACTGGAAGACCACGATCTACGCGACAACCCCATCGTACCTCGATGTCAGCGACTCCGAGGTCATCTCGGGTGAGTTCTTCGATGAGCGCGACATGAAAAATGGAACACGGGTGGTGGTACTGGGCGAAACCATCGTCAGCCAGCTCTTCGAAAAAGGCGAGGATCCCGTCGGCGCGGTGCTGCGCATCAAGGACACCTCCTTTCGGGTAATCGGCGTGCTGGGCTCAAAGGGCGGTTCCAGTTTAGGCGAAGACCGGGATGATCTACTCCTCATGCCGTTCACGACCGCTGAGCGACGAGTGCTCGGCGCGACCCTGCCCGGAGCCGTGCAGTACATCACCATCTCGGGCCACACGGGGACGAGTTCCCACGAGCTCTCCCTTGAGATCGAGGAAATCCTGCGTCAACGCCACCGGCTAAGGGCTGATCAGGACAACGACTTCACGCTACGCAGCCAGGAAGAGGTCGCGAGCGCCATGGGAAACGTGACGCGAATCCTGAGTTCGGTGCTCATGGGAGTGGCTTCGATTTCACTCCTGGTGGGCGGAATCGGGATTATGAACATCCTGCTGGTCTCCGTTACCGAGCGGACCCGGGAAATAGGCATTCGGATGGCGGTGGGCGCCAAGGCACGGCATATCCTTGTTCAGTTCCTAGTGGAAGCGATGATCCTTAGCGTCATTGGCGGGATCATCGGTATCGCCCTGGGTCTTGCGGGAACCCAGGTGATCGCGCATTTAGCCGAGATCCCCTTCGTCTTCTCTCCAGCCGCCATCGTGGGTGCCGTCCTCTTCTCGGGGAGCGTCGGGGTTTTCTTCGGATTTTACCCGGCGCGAAAGGCATCCAACCTCGATCCCATCGCGTCGCTTCGTTACGAATAGGCCGACCGCCTCCGGTTGGCCCGCTTCGTTCTCATCTCTGCACAAAGCCTACTCAGTATCCCCACCGTCACCCCGATCTCGACCGTGACCCCGGGTGACCGTCCCGAGAGAATCACTCAAATCAAGGAGAGCGAGCCATGACCCGTCTCGGCTATCAGATCCCCAATTTCACCTATCCCGGTGTGGCGCCGGAAGACATATTCGCGAATGTCGTTGCCCAGGCCAAAGCCGCCGAGGCCGCGGGTTACGACCGGGTCTTTGTGATGGATCATTTCTATCAGCTGCCCGGCATTGGGGCTCCCGAGGAGCCCATGTTCGAGTGCTACACGATGCTCTCGGCCCTGGCCCAGCACACCGAGCGTGTTCGGCTTTCGGCCCTGGTCACTGGCAACACCTACCGGAACCCGGCCCTGCTTGCGAAGGCCGTTACGACTCTCGACCACGTCTCGGGAGGGCGGGCAACCTTGGGGATCGGATGCGGCTGGTTCGAAAAGGAACACGTCGATCTGGGATTCGAGTTCGGGACGTTTAGCGACCGCTTTGAAAAGCTCGAAGAAGCGCTGCAGATCATCATCCCCATGCTTCGGAACGAGCGCGTCACGTTTTCGGGCAAGCACTACCGAGTCCAGGACGCCATCAATTCCCCCGCGTCGATCTCGAAGATTCCCGTGATGATCGGAGGCCAGGGCGAAAAGAAAACCCTGCGCATGGTGGCGCAATACGCCGATGAGTCGAACTTGGTGGGTGACAACGCAGCGATCCCGCGGAAGCTCGAGGTGCTCGCCGAGCATTGCGAGCGCCTGGGCCGCGACCGTTCGGAAATCACTGTCACCAAGTTGCAGATGATTGCCGTGGCCCCGACTCAAGAGGAACTCGACGCGGACTTTGCGGCGATTGCCGAGGTCAAGGGCTGGACCGATGCCCACATTGCGGCGGCCAAGGGAGCCCTCATCACCGGCGATCCGGACACGGTGGGTGAGATCCTTCAGGATGCGGTGGCGGCGGGACTGGATGGGCTGACCGTCGATTTGCCCGTGAACGGCCACAACCCCGAGCGGATCGAGTTGCTCGGGGAAATCGCGAACAAGATCCTGCGCTAGCCGAGAGCCTTCCGAGCCGGAGCAATGGGAAAGACCCCGGGCCACCCGGGCAAAGCTTCAGGGCGAGCGCGTCTATTCGAGAGAAATA
>CAWVXN010000533.1:0-2486 GCA_963933695.1 uncultured Myxococcales bacterium
TTGAAGCCCGTGGGGCTAGGCGCCCGAGACACCCTCCGACTGGAAGCGGCTCTTCCGCTCTACGGCCACGAACTCGACGACACCACATCACCCCTCGAAGCGGGCCTTGAACGCTTCGTCAAACGCAAGAGGGGCGGATTCATCGGACATGAAGCCATGGAGGAAGCCGAACGACTTGGCCGCACTCGGCAACTCGTCGGTTTCGAACTCGAAGAACGCGGCATTGCCCGAGCCGAGTACCCGATTCAGGTTGAGGGCCGGGAAGTTGGCCGAGTCAGTTCGGGAGCGCCCTCGCCTAGTCTCGGAAAATCCGTGGGCCTTGGCTACGTTCCACCCGAGTACGCCTCTCCCGGAACCGCCCTCGAGATCGTCATTCGGGAGCGCCCCATCCGGGCGCGGGTGGTCAAAACGCCGTTTGTCAAAAAAGTCTGAATCGGCCCTTCTCGGCCCGCCGAAACACCCCACCAAGGAGAAGAACGTTGTCCGACTACATCATTCCCGAACAGAACCGCTACAGCCGAGACGACGAATGGGTTCGTGAGTCCGAGGAAGGCCTGTACGCCGTGGGCATCACTGACTATGCCCAGCAGCAGCTTGGCGACGTTGTTTTCGTAGAACTTCCCGAACCCGGAACAAAATTCGACGCGGGCCAGGCCTTTGGCGTGATCGAGTCGGTCAAAGCCGTCTCGGATCTCTGCATCCCCATTGGCGGGGAAGTCATCGAAATCAATCCCAGCCTGGAAGACACCCCCGAAACCATCAATGAAGATTGTTACGAGGCGGGCTGGCTAGTCACCCTTCGCCCCAACCATCCGGCGGAACTCGAAGCCCTGATGGACGCCGCCGCATACGCGAGTCATATCGCCGACCGCAGCGACTGACAGAGAACGCCGGCGCCCCGGATTCCAAAACGCCTCGATCAATCGTCCGACCGAACCGTCTCCGTTTGGGCCAGACGCCGGCGAGCCACTTCCGCCCAGGATCCCGAAGCGTCGAGTTGCAAGTAGCGCCGCCAGTGACGCTCGGCTTTCGCAGTTCGGCCAAGCTTCTCGTAGAGCAACGCCATGTTGATATGAAGATCGGGGTAGAGGGGATCAGCCGCATAGGCCGACCGGTAATGGCGGAGAGCCCGGTCGTCATGGCCGTCCTCTTCCAGCAGGTTCGCCAAATTGAAATTTGCCTCGACGTGCTGGCCGTCGATCGCCAGGCACCGTTCAAAACAGCTGCGTGCCGCGTCCCGCTCGCCCTTGTTGTAATAGACGGCGCCCAGGTTGCAGTGGCAATCGGCGAAATCGGGAAAAAGGCGGATGCCCTCCAGATAGCTCTCAATGGCCTCATCAAAGGATTCGGGGTCTGAGTCCAACTCGCAGCCCCTGCCGAAATTCTCCTCGGCGGCCTCCATCGCCGCGGGTTCCTTCCCGCGGTCAATCGCTGTCACGCTTTCCTGGCTCCCGCGATCCAAACCGAAATCCAGCACCGCCTGACCATCGGGCTCCAGCAGGACTCCGTCGTGACGAACCACAACGCGATCCGAGCCCTCCACCCAAAGCCTCAGTGAGCGAAGTGGGTCATCGATCTCCGGCAGCCGTTCGCGCAGCGCCTCCACATTGCGACGGATTCGCCGAAGCGGCACCCCTTGCTCGAGCAGGGAAATGATTCCACGCAAGCAAACGAGGTCCCGGAATTCGAACTCGGCTCTCGACGCGACCTTAGCCGGCTTGTGAACCAATTCGGTGCGCTCCCAATAGCGCAACCGGGCAGGAGAAACTTTTAGAATCCGCGCGACGTCACGAAGCGAATAGGTTTCCACGCGCCAAACAATACATCGCTTCAACACCCGAGGGAAATCCCTCGGGCGATCTCAAGTATGAAAAGAGTTCACCCAGAAGTGCACAACTCTGCAGCACGCTAGAATAAGAGACGGCGGGGTCTCCGTGGCTGGTGCCCGGCCTCGACTTCAAATCGAGTGTGGAGCGTGTCACCACGTTCCAGGCGGGTTCGATTCCCGTCCCTCGCCGCCACAGATTGCTTCGGCCGCGACCGGTTCCCTGCCGGCCTTGGATACAATCGTAATTTGATACGGTGTTCTGCTTAAGGCTTTTCCAGGTGCCGCTCTCCCGGCTCACAGCACTCTGCTTTAGCAACCCTTCATCTGGTTAATCCCACTGTGGTATGATGGGCCTAAGTGAGAGACGCACCCGGCACCCCCGTTCAATGGGAGCCCGCTCCACTGGAGCCTCCCGTCTGCGACCGACTGAACCACTTTCTGTCGGTCGCACTGCCCTCCTCTCGTTCTTCCGTTCGTTTGCCGGTTCTCCAGACTGCTTCAGCTGTGGGCACACTCGTTCAGCTGTGGGCACACTCGGCCCAGCCCACTCCATTCTTCAACGCCGTTCGCGGCATAACCGGAGGAAGCCTATGACCATGGAAGCAAATGTACTGATTCATTGGAAAGGATTGCGAAACGACGAAGACGTCCAAACCCA
>CAWVXN010000534.1:0-2484 GCA_963933695.1 uncultured Myxococcales bacterium
CCGGAAGAGGATGGCTGGTCCGCTGAGGATCGATGGCTGCTCCGGGCCACGGATGAGCTCCACGGAGATGCCTTCATCTCCGACGCAACCTGGCAGGCCCTGGCCGAAACGTTCTCCGTCCAACAATTGATGGACCTGATTTTCACCGTGGGCCAATACAACCTTGTTTCCATGGCGCTCAACTCTCTGGGTGTGCAGCCCGAAGAGGGGCTGCCCCGGCTCCCCCAGCGATGAGCGGGCGACTCGAGAGCCGGGTCGCAGTCGTTGTGGGGGCGGGACAGACTCCGGGGGATACCCTGGGAAATGGCCGTGCCACCGCGATTCTTTTCGCCCGGGAGGGGGCAAGAGTACTGGCGGTGGATCGTCGGCTGGAATCGGCTGAGGAAACCGTGGCCCTAATTGAGGCCGAAGGCGGCATTGCCTATGCGCTAAAGGCCGACGCTACCCGGGAGGCCGACTGCCGGACGATGGTGACCGAGGCGCTGGATCGGTTTGAGACCATCGATATTTTGCACAACAACGTGGGAATCGGGGACGGCGACGCCGGGCCGGCGCACCTGGAAGAGGCCGGCTGGGATCGGATCCTGTCGGTCAACCTGAAGAGCGTGGTGCTGCCCTGCAAGCATGTTCTTCCGGTGATGCGGGCCCACAAGCGGGGCTCCATCATCAACATCTCGTCCATCGCGGCGATTTGCTCGACGCCCCAGGTGGCCTACAAGGTGTCGAAGGCCGGGATCAACGCGTATACCCAATCCCTTGCCCTGGGAAACGCTCGCCATGGCATTCGGGCCAATGTCATTATGCCGGGCTTGATGGAAACCCCCATGGCGATCGAGGGAATCTCTCGGGCCACGGGAATGGCCAAACCCGAATTGATCGCCCGGCGCAATGCCCAGGTGCCGTTGGGGGCACAGATGGGGACCGCCTGGGACATCGCCCACGCGGCGCTCTTTCTGGCCTCGGACGAGGCGCGCTTCATTACCGGGGTGGCTCTCCCCGTGGATGGAGGGCAAAGTGCCCGAATCGGCTAAAGGTCGGGGCTCGGGAGGATCGACACCCAAGGAAACACCCAAAGGAATGGAGATCCCCCTTCTCCATTGGGTAGAGTCTCGCCGTGACCCTCTTCCGTCCATGCATTGATCTCCACCAGGGGAAGGTGAAGCAGATCGTGGGGGGCAGCCTGCGCGACGATGGCTCCGAGCCCGAGACGAATTTTGTTGCCGATCGTGACCCCGGTTTTTTCGCCCAGCGCTATCGAGACGACGGGCTGCCGGGTGGGCATGTCATCCGCCTCGGTCCGGGCAACGAGGCCGGGGCGCGCCAGGCTCTGGCCGCATGGCCCGGCGGTCTGCAACTCGGGGGGGGCATCGACCTGGAAAACGCGGCTGAGTGGCTGGAAGCCGGGGCCGCCAAGCTGATCGTGACCAGTTGGCTCTTTGAAGCGGGTGCCTTGTCCATGGCCCGGGTGAAGGCGTTGGCGAGCCGGGTGGGGCCGGAAAATCTGGTGGTGGATCTGTCCTGTCGGCGCCGGGGGGACGGCTGGTGGGTGGCCACGGACCGCTGGCAGACGGTGACGGAAACCCCGGTGGAGGCCGAAACCTTCGAGCGCCTGTCGCGCTACTGCAGTGAATTTCTGGTTCACGCGGCCGATGTCGAGGGCCGCCAGGAGGGAATCGACGAGGAACTGGTGGCGCACCTGGCCGAGATTTCACCGCGCCCGTGCACCTATGCGGGGGGAGGGCGTGCCCTGGAGGATCTTGAGCGGGTGGCGGTGCTCTCGGACGGACGGGTCGATCTCACTTTCGGCAGCGCCCTCGATCTCTTCGGCGGTTCCGGGGTTCGCTACGCCGATTGTGTGGCCTGGAATAAGCGCCGGGAGGGATCGGGGGAGAGCGGGATCAGTTGAGCTCGGCCGCGATGGCATCGCCCCCGCGCCAGCCGAGTAGGAGGTCGCCCTCGACCCCGAGATTCCCCACGCAGGCCCGGTCCAGTTGGTAGACCGCAGGCTTGCTGAGCGAACGGATGTCGATTTCCGCCGGCCAGCCCGAACCCGGCCCGGGATCTTCCAGCCAGCCGTCGTCGTCCCAGACGGGGCGGCGGTATGCGCGCCGTTGAATTCGGCCGGCGGCGAAGGGCATCAGGGCGTGGACCCGGCTTTCGAGTTCGTCTTCGGCCGCGGCAATATCTTCGCCCTCGTTCACCCGCAGCCGGGCCACCAGGTCGAATTGCTCGCTTTGATTCGGGTTGGCATAGGCCGTGATGCTGGCCACCCGGCCGGAGAAGGGTGTCTTCGGCGTCTCGCTCGGCACGCTGCCCAAGTCGACCACCCGGGGACACATGCCCCGGGGAAGGACGTCCCGGTCCACCTGCAGGTGCAGGCCGATGCGTCGGCATCGAGGCCGCCTGGTCTGGACGAAATCCGGCGTGGTATCGGGGTCGAGTACCTGGGTCAACGCGCCGGGGGCGGCGGCTAGGACCAGCGCT
>CAWVXN010000535.1:0-2481 GCA_963933695.1 uncultured Myxococcales bacterium
TGAATCTCAGCGTCATGGGTCTCCTCATACTTCGCCTCGTTGATCTTGGCGATCACATCGGAAAGCACGCTCCGGGTATCCTCGCCCAGGCGCAAGTGCAACTCGATGGTCGAGTTCCCCGGCCCGCTGGTGGAACTGATGTAATCGATGCCGTCTGCCTTGGCGAGATAGCGCTGGAGGGGCGTGGTGACGAAACCCAGAACCGTGCGCGCGCTGGCACCGGGGTACAGGGTTCGAACACTGATAACCCCCGTCTCGAGCTTGGGGTATTCGCGAACTTCCAAATTGCTGGCTGCCTGCAGCCCGAGCAGGAGCAGCATCAGGCTGGTGGCGGCGGAGAGAACAGGACGCCGAATGAAGATGTCAGTGAAAGCCAAAGAATTTCCCTAGAAGACGACTTTTTCATCGATGACGACCCGGGCGCCGCGATAAAGCTTGTTCTGACCCGCGGTGACAACCCGATCCCCGGGCTCGATTCCCGCGACTACGCTTGTCCGTCCGTCTCGGGTCTCACCGGCTTCCACGATCACCGAAGAGGTGGTGAGGGTGCCGTCCGCCATCTCGGTGATCACATGGAGGGTATTCCCATGCAGCGAGTAGGTGATGGCGGTTTCGGGGACGGTGATGAAATCGTGGCTTACGCCCGGGAAGATTCGCAGGGTGGCAAACATACCGGGCAGGAGCCCGTCGCCTTGTTGGATCAGCGCCCGGGCTTGCAGGTTTCGGGTATTGGGGTCGATCTGGGAATCCAAGGCGGAGAGCCGTGCCTCGAAAATCCGGCCCGGGAAAGCGTCGACTTGAAGCTCAATGCGCTGACCGGGACTCAGGCGCGGTGCGCTTTGCGCCGGCAAGCTGAAGTCGATTTCGAGGGCACTCAAATCCTGGAGCGTGGTGACCACCGTTCCCGGAGAAACGAAATCTCCCAATTCGATCTGGCGGATTCCGGTGATTCCAGAAAAAGGCGCCCGGATCCGCTTGTTGGCCAGAATCGCCTCGGTTTCAGCGAGGTCTGCCCGGGCCCGGTCGAGGTCGGCCTTGGAGCGGTCGTAGTCCGAATGGGAGACCGACCTTTGCTCGAGCAGTTCCCGGTTGCGTGAAAATTGCAGTTTGGCCAGTTCGAGATTGGCTTTCTGGCTCCCCCGGCGCGCGACCTCGACCCGGTCGTTGAGGACGATCATCAAGTGATCGGCTTCGACCGAATCTCCGGACTCGAAATTGATCCGAACCACTCCCCCGCTCTCCTCCGAGGTGAGCCGAATCCCTCGAACCGCTTTGACCGTGCCTAGGGCGGTCAGGTATTCGCTCCACGCCTCCACCCGGGCCCGGCTGGCCGCGACCGTGATGGGCGGGCGTTCGAAAACCGTATTGGCCAGGGCAGAGAGTTGGACGTACTTGTAGCCCCCGATGGAACCAAAGATTCCCAGCAGCAGCGCGATCACGAAAAGGTAGGCTTTCAGTTGTTCATCCCCGCAGACTCCTACCCGGGCGCTGAAGGACTCAGCTGGGCGAAGCGAAAGCTTAGGAGGAGCCCACGGGAGTCTCCAGTCCCGATTTCAGACAGGCTGGCCCCTGGGCGAAGGGGAGGACTCCGGATAATGAGTCGTTCTGATGTAGGCTTCGCCCGCCGATGAGCCGCCCGGGAAGCGTAGTTTCGACGATCCGGGGTCCACTCGCCCTATCCCTTCGCGCCTATCCACTGGCCCCAATCCCCTCGCCCCAATCCCCTCGCCCCAATCAATCCCCCTCGCACACGGGCCAGGGAGAAGGCGTCCCAGAGACTGAACTCAGGAGTTGAAAATGAAAAATCGTATTCAGGATGTTGCTTCCGTTCGCGCTGTACTGGACGGATACGTCAAGGGGAGCGCAGGCGATGTTGAGCTACTCCGCTCGGTCTTTCACCCGGACGCGAGTATGAACGGGTATTTTTTGGGCCACCTGGGCATCGGGTCCCCCGAGCCCTTCTTTGCCGAGGTCGCCAAGCTCGACGCTTCGGCACCATCCGAGCACTACCACGCCGAGATCGAGGCGATTGAAGTGATCGGGGATGTGGCCACAGCAACCCTGGTGGAAACGGGCTTCCTGGGCAGCGACTTCGTCGATTTCTTCCACCTGATTCGGGTTGACGGCGAGTGGAAGATCATCAGCAAGACCTACCACCAGGCGAGCTAACGAACCCGGCGAGCTAAACCCCCTGAGCTCGCCCCCGAGGCGCCTAGCCCCTGTCATAGGGACAGCCTTGGGACTGTTACTGGGACGGCCATTGAGACGGCCATCACGAAGGCCATTACGAAGGCCATTACGACGGCCATTGCGAAGGCCATTACGACGGCCATTGCGCCAGTCATCACGAAGGCCATCGCGCCAGTCATTACGAAGGTCATCACGAAGGTCATCGCGAGAGTCATCGCGCCAATCATCGCGACAAGGACTGGGACAAGCCCCTCGGTTTAGAAACCGTTTGAATGAGCGCTCTGTAAGCTA
>CAWVXN010000536.1:0-2479 GCA_963933695.1 uncultured Myxococcales bacterium
GTCGGTTTCCGTGGACGACGGGGTGGTGTGTACCGACGACAGCTGCGACGAGGTGAATGATCTCCTGGTCCACTTCGCCGATCCAGCGGCCTGCGATGATGGAGATCCGTGCACTGCGGAGGCCTGTGACGCGATCACCGGCTGCTCGAGTTCGCCTATTCCCGGCTGCGGGGTCGTCGCTGTGCCCATGAGCAGCCCCGGGGCTGTAGTCGTGCTGATCCTCGGCCTGATTGCGATCGGAGCACGGGGAGCCACGCGTCAGCACGCCCGGCGGTCCTAAGCGGGGCCACAGTGCTGGCCGATGGGAGGGGGCATCGAGGCGGGACAGTCACCCCTCGCCCATCGAGGCCTAGATATTACATAAATTGACATAATATTCATTTTTAAGTAATATTCAGGGGTGGACATTACACCCAAGAGCCTGATCCTGGATCTCTTGTCGACCCTACCCGTCGGCGGAGGGCACTCCATGCCTGTCCGGGCACTCGTTGAGGCCGGAGACTGTTTCGGGATGGCGTCGTCGGCTGTGCGCGTGGCACTCGCGCGCTTACTCGCCGAGAAACGCGTCGAGCGCGACGAGCGGGGGCGTTACCGGCTGGGCGTCGCGGCCGCTCCGGTGGTTCGCACGATCCGGAATTGGCGACGCCTCGAAGCCCAGACGGTCGAGTGGAGCGGCGGCTGGATCGGTGTCTGTCGACGCCGGGGGAAGGGAAGGGGGCAGGCGCGCCGGCTCGGCGACCAGTCCCTGATGTTTCTCGGCTTCCGCGAGTTTGAGCCGGCTCTCTTTCTTCGTCCAGACAATTTGACGGGCGGCGTCGGCGAACTCCGAGCCCAACTCGGCGATCTTGGCCTTGAAGACACAGCCCCGGTTTTCGAGTTGTCTGGCCTTGACCCGTCTGGGGAAGCCCGGGCGCTGGCGCTGTGGGACGAAGTCGCCTTGGGAGACGCCTATGGCGAGGCCGCCCAGATGCTCTCCGAGAGCCGCCTGGCCCTCGAGGCCGCGCCTGCTCGTGAGGCCATGGTGGAAACGTTCAGGCTCGGGGGGCGAGTGATTCGCCAACTGGTTCTTGACCCACTGCTCCCGGAGGCGATCGCGCCGACCGCTGGGCGGGATGCACTGGCGGCGCAAATGCGCGACTACGATGTTTTCGGACGAAGTTGCTGGGCCGAATTTCTCGGGAGGCACGGTGTCCTGCACCGCCGGACCCCCGCCGATCTACGGGTGATGAAGGGAGCCGACCCGATGATTTCCGTGGCAGGCGCCCTACCCCGGATGACTTCGTGATTGCGTGATTGAGTTGAGGCGCCGGGCAATGGACGCCGCGATTAGTCTTTTAGCGAGGAGACGAACATGACAACGACCACGGCTTCAACCCATGAAGTACCGGATTGGAGAACGGTTCTCGGAGAAGACGAAATCCGAGAGCTTCAGACTATGCGTGATGGGCGCAGTTATTTTTCCTTGGCGCTGAACTGGGGGATCATCTTCTCCGCATTCGCGCTGGTTGCGCTTTGGACAAACCCGTTCTCGATCCTACTGGCGATCTTTCTGATTGGTGGGCGTCAACTCGGGCTCGCGGTTTTCATGCACGATGCCGGCCACTATGCGTTCTTCCGGGATCCGAAGGTGAATGATTTCTTGGGGAACTGGCTGGCCGCCTACCCGATTTGGGGCGACCTCGACCCCTACCGCCCCTATCACCTGCGCCATCATGCCCATACATGGACGGAAAAAGATCCGGATCGCTCTCTGGCGAGCCCATTCCCTATTGCATCGAGCAGCTTGCGGCGAAAAATCTGGCGCGATCTTTCCGGCCAGACAGGCTGGAAACGCGCCATAGCGACCTGGCGGCGGGATCTCGAAAGAAGTCAAGGCAGGGTGCGGCGAACGGACGGAGGCGGGCTTCGGCGACTCAAGGGTGTGGCGGTGACCAACGCAGTCTTATTTGGCGTACTTCTGGCGGCGGGAGAACCTCTCTTGTACTTGCTCTGGGTCGTGGCCTGGCTCACGAGCTATAGCCTCGCGATGCGGATCCGCGCGATTGCGGAGCACTCGATGCCGACCCACTTGGAGAGCGAATTCGGTAATACGCGGACAACCCTGGCTTCTTGGTGGGAGCGTATCTTCATTGCGCCGAACCGGGTCAACTTCCATTTGGAGCATCACCTTCTGATGCGTGTGCCCCATTATAATCTTCCGCGGATGCATGCTCTTCTCCGGGAAAGAGGTGCCCTGGGCGATGCACTGATCGCCCGAGGCTACCTGAGCCTGCTCGCACAGGCGGCATCGCGACAGGCACCCGCGTAGTTGTCGTCGCAGTGAGTGGTAGTAGTAGTGGTAGTAACCCGGGTCGTCCCCTGCTCGGCTGGGACTGGTTTTAGCAATACGCCTTAGTAACGGGGCTTAGCAACCGGGCTCAGTAATGCGGCTCAGCGAGACGAGTCAGCGCTTTGGCAATGTTCGCCGATCAGACGACGA
>CAWVXN010000537.1:0-2477 GCA_963933695.1 uncultured Myxococcales bacterium
CTCCTCGTGGTGGCTCTTTTTCTGAACTCATCGGGCTGCGCTCGAAATCCCGTATCCGGGTGGCCCGAGGCTGTTCTGACCAGCGAAAAGGCCGAGATCGACCAGGGAAATGAAGCGGCCCGCCAGGTCGAACTCGAAATCGGCCTGGTCGAGAATCCGGCCCTCCAAGCCTACCTGGCCCAACTCGGTCAGCGGCTGGCCAAGCACTCGCCCCGAACCCGCATCCTCTATCATTTTAAAGTCGCCAATATGCCCGAGGCCAACGCCTTCGCGCTTCCGGGCGGCCACATCTACGTTTCCCGCGGGCTTCTCGCCCTAGTCAATTCCGAGGACGAATTGGCGGCCATCCTTGGCCATGAAATTGGCCACGTCGCGGCACGGCACTCGGTTCGACGTCAGGCCGCGAGCGCACCCCTGGTCCCCCTTCGGATTGCCGCCGCCCTCGGTGGCGCAGCCGCCTCCATCGTCTCTCCGGGCCTGGGCCAACTCGTCGCCGGAATCGGGCAACTTCCCGGGGCCTTTGCCCTGGCGGCCTACAGCCGAGACCAGGAACGGGAGGCCGACCGCCTGGGCCAGCAATTGGCCGCCGAAGCGGGCTTCGACCCCATGGCGCTTTCCCACTTTACCCACACCATCGCCCGGGAGGAGGCCCTCGACGGAAGATCAGCCGGGAGCCGGTCCTTCCTCGTCTCCCATCCGCCGAGCCCCGAGCGGTCGGCATCGGCGAAGGCCTACGCCCGGGAACTGAAGATTGCCGTCCACCTCCCTGCCCCCCTGGACCGGGAAGATTTCCTGCGCTATTTCGACGGCATCGTGCTGGGACAGCCGGCCCTGGGGGGCGTCTTCGTAGACGAGCGGTTCCTTCACCCCGAGCTCGGTGTCGGCTTTGCCCTTCCCCTCAATTGGGAGACCCTCAATTCCCCGAGCAGCGTCTCCGCCCAGAATCCCGAAGGCACGGCCCACCTCGTGGTTGAAATCGTAGGCGAGGGTCAAACTGCCCTGGAAGCCGCGCATGAATTCGGAGGACAAGTCCGGTTGGACGCTCGACCCCGATCCTCGCGGATTCACGGCTTGGAGGCGGCTCACGCATCCGCCGTGGTTCGCAGTCGGCCCGAAAACAACCAGTTGATTCTGACCTGGGTGGCGCACGACAATCTCGTCTACCGCATCGTGGGCATTGCCCCGATTTCCAAAATCGCCAATTTCCGCCCCGGCTTCACAAGCACCGCGCAAAGTTTCCATGCCTTGAGCCCGGCTGAGCAAGCAGAGATTTTTGAGGACAGGCTGCGCCTGGTACAAGCCACCAAAGGCGAAACCCTCGAGATGCTTGGCAAGAGAAGTGGCAACGAATGGAGCGTCGCGCGTACGGCCCTGGCCAATGGGGTCGACGAGAACGTCCCCCTGGTCCCGGGTGGGTGGATCAAAACCGCCCGGCTCGAACCCTACTCGGAGCCCATCCGAGCCAGCCCCTAAACCCTTCCGGGAAGGTGCGCGTTCAACTGCCCCGATTCTGGGTCGCGGGGGGCCGCGGTCCCTTGACCCGCATCCACTTCATTCCAGAATTGCTCCCGGCCAGGGTCCGGCACGTCCTGGGCCGGGTGGCTTCCCCCGAGAAGAGTCGCCTTTCCGTTGCCGGATTCATACCTCGACCAGTCGGCATCCCCCTCGCTGTTCGGCTCGCCGGTTCGCGCGAACGAAAGCCAGGCGGCCTGCATGCGGTCCGAGAGGGCGACAGCTTCGGACGACATGCCGAAGAGCGGACGCAGCCAGGGTGTCTTCAGGGTGCCAAAAACAAAAGCCAGTTCCAGGGCATGGCAGGCGCCTACCCTATTGGGCGCCAGCGGGGGCTTCCAGTCGAAACGGTAGAACCAAGTCGGCGCACCCCGGCTTGTGTGGGCAGCGGCCAGACGCACCGCCGGGTAATGGAAAACGCGATCGGTCTGTATCGAGGCCCACATCTCGGCAGGAGAGCGCCGGCCTCCATCCGGCGAAAATTCGTAGAGGGAGAGTGCCTCGTCGGCCCGGATCCGTGCAAGGCGAACGCCGTCGTCAGAATGCTCATCCCGCCCCCCGAAAGTCTGTACCAGATATTTCTTCAATGTCTTTCGGTCGAGGGTTCTTCGTCTTTTGTCCGTGGCGGTGAACATCTTCCACTCGTCGAGATTGGTGCCGATCAGAAGCGGTACTTCCATCGCCTGGCCCAACTCGAAGCGAGGACGGGGCAGATCGGGTACGAGGTCGTTATCGACAACCGGCTGCCAGGCAAGGGTCCCCAACGGAAGACCGTGACCCGAGCCCATCTTCAATTGTGCATCCAGCAGCGTTCCCGAATCCAGTGCACGTAACGCTTGGGTCAGATCGCTTCGCGCCGGGTCCAATCCCAATTGACCGACGAGAACCTCGGCGACCCGCCGAGCCTGGCTCTTGTCCAAAACATTATCCCCGGCTCCGCTCTGGAGAATCCCGCGATGAAAGAG
>CAWVXN010000538.1:0-2474 GCA_963933695.1 uncultured Myxococcales bacterium
CTGATCCAGACCGAAAGCACCCGCTCGGCGACGTTCCGCGCCACGGGCTCCCCGTCGGAATTTAACATAAGGCCCAGGCTCGGACGTTGTGCCCGAAGCCAGCTTGAATGCCCTATCCCCAGATTGCTTTTGCGATTTCCGTTACGTGGCGAATGTCGCTACCACAGCATCCACCAAAGAAGTTGAGCCATGGCATCCGTGTCTTGAGTGCAGCGTACTGCTGTGCCAACTCGACAGGCTTCCCGTCGGCGCGACACTCCCCAGCCATAAGAACGCCGTTGCTAATGTGTCCCAGACGAAAATTCAGTACGGAGGGAGGACGACGGGGTAGACTTCGCCCTTCATGTACGCTCTCGCTTATCAACCGGCGCTGGACGGCCTCCGCGCGATCTGTCTGCTGGCCGTGTTCGGCTATCACTCGGGCTTCGACTGGGTGGCCGGGGGCTACCTCGGGGTCTCCACCTTCTTCACGCTTTCGGGCTTCCTGATCACGTCCCTATTACTCAGGGACACTTCCCCGGGACCCTTTTGGGCGCGTCGTCTGCGTCGGCTCTTACCGGCCTCGCTCCTGACCCTGGTTGTCATCGGCACGACGGGCGCTTTGTGGCTCCGGGCCGATCGTCTGGAAGATCTGGGCGGCGAACTGATCGCCACGGCTTTCTACTTGGTGAACTGGCGCTTCGTGAGTGCAGAGTACACATATTCGCTGCTCTTCTCCGATCCCAGCCCGGTGCAACATTTTTGGTCCCTGGCCATCGAGGCACAACTCTATTTGATCTTTCCCGTCGTGGTCTGGGCGGGGCTACGAATAGGTGGGCGCCGTGCACTGGCGGCAATCGTGTGCGTCGGTATCGCCGGGTCCACGGCGATCGGGGTGTGGCTCGGCGCGGACCCGATGCTGCAGGATCGGGTCTACTTCGGCACGGATACGCGTGCCGCCGAGCTGCTAATGGGGGCTGCGGTGGCGATCGCATGGCCCGCATTGCAGCGGGTGCCTCGCCGAGCCTGGGATGTGTTTGGTGGGCTCGCCCTCATCCTGCTGTTCCTGGCGTTCTCGCAGCTGAGCCTCGATACCCGCCTCCTCTATCGGGGCGGGTTTCTGGGGGTCGCAGTCTTGTCGGCCTGCGTCGTGATCGCATGCCTAACGAATGGACGACTCTCCCACGCACTTGCGGCGAAGCCGATGGTCGCACTTGGGCGTGTGTCCTATGGCGCCTACCTCTTCCATTGGCCGATTTTTCTCGTGATTTCGCCGACGGACTGGAACCCGCTTGCCCTCTTCACGGTCCGGGTTGGCTTGAGCATCCTGCTCGCGGCCCTTTCCTATCGGTTTCTTGAGGAACCGATTCGTCGGGCGCGTTGGCTTCCCGCACCGCGTTTCGCGTGGGCGGCTGCGCTCAGCACTCTGTTGTTGACCATCGCAGCGTTGGTCTGGCAACCCTACTCCTTGGATCGAATGGGCCTCGCCAGGCGGGCTGACCCGAGCTTGACCACTCTCGGAGAGACCCGCATTTCGATCTTTGGAGATTCGACCGCCTTCAACCTGGAGCGGGGGTACTGGTATTGGACAGCCACCCGGCCGGGAGTCAGAGTCGTGGGTGGGACCTCCCCCATAGGGTGTGGTCTGCTGGGCGCATACCTGACGGAGCGGATGCGGGCCGAAGCCGGCGGCGTGGTCGAATGGCATGGCTTTCGCGACGGGGTGACACGCCCCTCGTGTGCCCCGGTTTTGGATCGGATTCGGCACAGTATCGCAACCGGCGACCCGCATGTGGTCGTCGCTTCCTTCGGTCTCTGGGAGGTGAAGGGAACGAATTATCCCTTTGACGGCGCATTCCATCGTCTGGGCGAGCCCGCCCTGGATGCCGAGATGGATGCGGCTCTCGAACTCTTCTACGACATCACGACCGCGGGAGGCGCGCACATCGTGTGGCTGAATCATGGCCTTTTTGGCACGCACGCGAGCCTGAAGATGTCAGAGGCCGAAACCGAGTCCACGCGTCAGCGACTCTTGCAGCTCGTCGAAATCTGGCGGAGCCGTCATCCCGAGCAGATTCATGTACTTGATTTGGGCGCGCATCTCGAGACCTTTCGAGACGGTCTCTTTGACGAAAGTGTGCGCTCCGATGGATTTCATTTCACCGTCGAAGCCAGCAAGGAACTCGTGCGCGATTGGCTCGGAGAGCAGACGCTTCTGTACCGCCCCCTCAATGACTGATGAAATTTTTGGCTCGAGTTCTCCGCGCGCGCTCTCAGTGCGCCCCGCCACGGACTCCCCGTCGGGATTTAACATAACGCCCATGCTCGGACGCTGTGCCGGAAGACAGCTTGAGTGTCCTATCCCCAGATTCAGCGCAATATCACCGCCAAGCGGGTTCTCCCCATGCCCACGGCCCGGTAGGGGAGAACAACCATGCAGTTCGATCTCAACGAAGACCAAGCGCTGCTTCGCACATCCACCCGGGAGTTCCTTG
>CAWVXN010000539.1:0-2469 GCA_963933695.1 uncultured Myxococcales bacterium
GATTCATCTACGTTCAGGACCGAGCCAAGGACATGGTCCTGCGCGGTGGCGAAAACATCTACTGCGCTGAAGTGGAGGCCGCCCTCTACGAGCACGGGGACGTGTACGAGGCCGCCGTCTTCGGTCTCCCTCACGAGAGGCTCGGTGAAGAGGTCGCCGCCGTAATTCACCCCAAGCCGGGACGAGTCGTCGACGTTGGCGCGATTCGCGATCACGTGGCCCAGCGACTGGCCGCGTTCAAGGTCCCCAGTTACATCGAAGTCACCGAGACCCCCCTGCCCCGAAATCCCGCCGGGAAATTCCTCAAGCGCGAGTTGCGCGAGGAGATCGCTAGCCGGCGGGAGGCCTAGCCGGGGCCGAGGCCGCCAGGGATTTTAATCCACCGACTCTTTCGCTTCCGCCCAGCCATCGAGGAAGGGGACGAAGAAGCGGAGGGTCAGGCTACGCGATTGAAATTTCCAGGTTTCCCCCTGGCGGACATACCGGTCCTGGTAGTAACCCGACCCCAACATGCTGCGGCCGTCGCGCACCGAGCGAAGATCGACGTAAGCCGTGCCACTGGCCCGGTCGCCGTCGAGGTCGATGACGTGATTGTGAACAAAGGGCTGAAGGTCGGCCTGGTCGTCGTCCACCAAACGCTGAAAAGCTGCGCCCAGGGCTTCGCGACCCCGGATCGGCGCTTCGAGACTGGTATCCATTTCCCCGTCGTCGGCGAAGAGATCCACCAGTTGACCCACTTCCAGTTGCCAAACATGATGGGCGTAACGCCGGGCCAGGTCGCGAATCGCCTCCTTGTCGGAAAGCGCACGCACAGCGGCACCCAGTTCGAGAATGTCCATGGCGGAATAATCTAGCGGGGATCCGCAGCCGCGCGAGGGAGGCCACAAATCCGAACCCCTCGATGCGTCTCTAGCGCTTCCTTCGGAACCCTTCCCTGGATACCGAAAGGGCCGGAATCCGCCGAGGCACCAGGGTCGCGAAGAGGGCCAGACCCAGCAACGAAAGGATCAGTATCGCGAGCCCGGTGGAAGACAGGGCGGGCACGCCAACCCCCTCAAAGGTACAGGTCGCGCTACAACCGTCTCCATCGACATTTCCGCCGTCATCGCATTGTTCGCCCAGTCCCGTGTGGGTGATCCCATCGCCGCAAAACTCGATCAGACAATTGGACGAGCAGCCGTCCCCGCTGACCGTGCCCCCATCGTCGCACTCCTCGCCGGGATCGGTGGTGGCATCCCCGCAGAAGCTGCCGGTCAGAGCCAGCGAGAAACTCGCCTGATAACCATCGGGACCCACCGCACGAGCCCAGGTCGCGTATTCATCGATGCTGACGAAGATGGACTGGGAAACGTCGTTGATGCCGAAGAGCACTGCGCCGTCCTGAGCAGATCCGAAGAGGCCTCCCCACTCCGAGAACGCATCCAGCGTAATCTCGACGCTCCCGCTAAGGACCGTATCGCCCACACCCTGAATCAGATCTCCCGTCCGACTGGCCGAGAAGGGCGTACTGCCGAAGGAGGACGAACTACGCGCGGTCAGCGCGCCGAAGGAGAGAGAATCCAAGTTGAGGACCGCGCCCACCCCGGAGCTCGAGGCGTTGGCACTGCCGGTTCCATCGTTGTCCGTGGCCAGCAGGCCTTGCATCTGCTGATTCACAGTGAGCTCCCAGGACGCACCCCCAGTGCCCGTAATGGAGACCGTGTAGGCGTAGGCGATTCGGCCCGCTTGGTATTCGCTGGAAAACGAGTTCGCATCCACCGCGACCCCTGCATTGATATCGAAGACCGCAGCACTCGTTCCGTTCCCCGAAGTCGTAGACGTTACCCGGAAGGCGTTCAGGTCGTTGATGCTGCCGGGCTCAACGCAAGCGGCGTTGGCCAAGGAGTATGGAACGGGTGTCGACTGGTCGTTATCGATATCCGAGACGAAACACAGGCTGTTGTTAACCACCGATAGGCTCACAGATTGCGCGGAGGCCCCGGAGACAAAGCACATCCCAAACAGCAGGTAACCTAACAAGAAGCGCAGCGGAGTATTTTCTGAGAGCATGCCTATCATCCTACTACGGGAACCCAGTGAGAATCCAGGGAATTAAGAATTCCTTCAATCCCCGGGGGCCTTGTTTCCGCTGGTTCTCGCTCCTACAGGCTCAAGAGCCTTGGCTGTGTAACAATGAGCAACTGTGACTCAGAGTCTCGCTAGTTGGCTGCTAACCGTTCCGTTCCTCTTGGCTTTCGGAGGGACGCTTGTGCTTTTCGATCCCCTTCAGCGGCTTGCCCGCCTCTTTGGCCAGCGGCCCCAGGAAATCGTTGCCGGGGCCATGCAGGCTTGCCTCGTCTACTCGGTCCGAATCAGCGGCATGCAGTTGATCATCGAGCGCTCTACCCAGGTCAAGCCCGGCTCCGGCTATCTGCTCGTGGCCAATCACCAGAGCATGTTCGATGTCCCGATTCTCGGGGCGGCACTCTT
>CAWVXN010000540.1:0-2466 GCA_963933695.1 uncultured Myxococcales bacterium
TTGGCCTCGAGGGCCGCGATCTTGTCGCTTGCCTTGCCCTTACCCCCTGCGATGATCGCGCCGGCATGCCCCATCCGTTTACCGGCCGGCGCGTTCTGTCCAGCAATAAATGCGGCGACGGGCTTTGTCATGTTCGACTTGATGAATTCCGCGGCCTCTTCTTCGGCAGATCCACCGATTTCGCCAATCATCACAACACCCTTGGTCTCGGGATCTGCTTCGAAGAGAGTCAACGCGTCGATAAAATTCGTGCCGATCACGGGATCGCCGCCGATTCCGAGACACGTTGACTGCCCGATGCCCAGGCGAGAGAGCTGGTCCACCGCCTCGTAGGTGAGTGTCCCCGAGCGGGAGATGACTCCCACAGGACCCGGCATGGTGATCTGGGCGGGCATGATACCGATGCGACATTGCCCGGGCGTGACAACCCCCGGACAGTTCGGGCCCACGAGCCGCATGGAGGAGCCCGCGAGAGCGCTCTTGGCCCGGGCCATGTCCAGAACTGGAATGCCTTCGGTAATGCAGACCGCCAGGCCGATCCCGGCCTCCGCCGCTTCGAGGATCGCGTCCGCAGCACCGGGAGGCGGCACGAAAATAACCGACGCGCTGGCCCCGGTCTCACGAATGGCCTGGGCCACGGAGTTGAAGATTGGAATGCCCCCGATTTCCTGTCCGCCCTTACCCGGCGCAACGCCGCCGACCACTTGGGTCCCATATTCCAGGGACAGATTCGCATGGAATCGGCCCATCCGGCCCATTCCCTGCACGATCAACTTCGTGTTCTTGTCGCAAAGAATCGCCATAAGTCAGGCCATGCCTCCATTTGCCGCGGCCACGGCCAGTTCGCCGGCCTGCTGAAGCGTCTCGGCCGCGGTGATGTCCAGGCCCGAGTCCGCGAGAATCGCACGACCCTCCGACGCCATTGTTCCCTGGAGCCGCACGACCAGCGGGACGGAAAGCTTCAATTCTTTCGCCGCCGCCGTCACCCCTTCGGCGATCAGATCGCAACGAACAATGCCTCCAAAAATATTGACCAGGATCGCGCGTACATTCTCATCGCGCAGGATCAACTTGAATGCTTCCTTGACCTTCTCTTTGTCCGCCCCGCCCCCAGCATCCAGGAAATTGGCGGGAGATCCACCGCAGTAGTGAATCATGTCGAGGGTCGCCATGGCCAAGCCCGCTCCATTGACCATACAGCCGATATCTCCATCCAGGCCCACGTAGGCAAGGTCGATTTCGTTCGCGGCCCTCTCCCGAGCATCTTCCTCGTCGGGATCGCGGAGTTCAGCAATCTCCGGGTGCCGGTAGAGTGCGTTGTCGTCGAAATTTATCTTACCGTCGAGAGCGATAAGCCGACCATCCTCGGTCACCACCAGCGGGTTGATCTCGACCTGACTGCAATCCTTGGCGATATAGAGGTCAAAGAGCCCTCGAACAAAGGGAATGAATTTATCGACCTGCTCGGTAGGCAGGCCCAGTTCGTAGCCGAGGGCCCGACTCTGATGATCCCGGAGTCCCACGTTCGGTTCAACATGAACGGTATGGATCTTCTCGGGGTTCGTGGCCGCAACCTCCTCGATCTCCATTCCACCCTCGGTGGAAGCCACGATCGCAAAGTGTTCAACGGCACGATCGAACAGAATGGCCAGATAAAGTTCATCGGCGATGGACGAGCCAGCCTCGACGTAGACCTTCCGCACGCATTTTCCTTCGGGTCCGGTCTGCGGCGTGTGCAGGGTCATGCCGAGTATTTCACTCGCGGCCTGTTGAGCCTCTGCCGGAGACTTCGCCAGCTTCACTCCCCCGGCCTTGCCCCGGCCTCCCGCGTGGATCTGGGCCTTGACCACGACCACCGGGGTACCCAGGGTGCGCGCGGCCTGTTCGGCCTCGGCTGGCGTCGTGGCAAGCAAGCCCTCGGGCACGGGTACACCGAACTCCCCGAGCAGCGCCTTGGCCTGATATTCGTGAACGTTCATCGAAAGCTTCCTCTAGGTTCAATTTTCAAATGGGAACAAAGCCCGGGATAGAGCCCATCAGAGCTCGATCTGGGAAACGAGTGCCTTCACGTGATCCACCGAGGCATCAAAGAGTTTGCGCTCGTCGGCGTTGAGCTCGACCTCCAGAATTCGCTCCACACCACCCGCACCCATGACACAGGGCACACCGACATAAAGCCCATCGACGCCGTACTCACCTTCACAAAGACACGCGCAGGCAAAGACTCGCTTCTTGTCGCGCAGGAACGCTTCGGCCATCTCAATCGCGGAAAGTGCCGGCGAGACAAAGGCAGAACCCGTCTTCAGCAGGCCAACCACCTCACCACCCGCGCCCTTGGTGCGCTCAACGAGCTCATCGATTCGCTCGGCAGAAATCAGCTGCTCGATGGGAACACCCGCAACCGTGCAATAACGCACCAGGGGAACCATGGTGTCGCCGTGTCCTCCCAGAACAAGTGCCGTCACA
>CAWVXN010000541.1:0-2465 GCA_963933695.1 uncultured Myxococcales bacterium
GAGGTTCCAGTGAACAAAATCATTAGCGGTCGCGTCGTCCATAATGACGGCATAGCACTCAGCCCCGTCAACATGCGTCCACGCGAGTTCCGGGCTGATGTCAGCGCCGTGACAAGTGTATTGCGACCCAATGGTCCCCCCGTCGGTGAAAGACAAGCTTGTCACCTGGAGCGCCGAAGAACCCGATGGGGGATTGTCTCCGCAACCCCACGATCCGAGAAGAAGAACTGCCGCGCCGAGTACGAATCCGATAATTCTCATTGAACTGGTCTCCGTATATTCAAAGGGGAAGAATCCGCCACAATTGAAACGCTACAGGGCATTGCGTGGCGTGCGTTTCACCAAAGCGAAATACTAGCCTCCGGCTCGCCCAATTAAAAAACGAATCGGCCGTCGGACATCCCGCAACGATGTGCCTTCAAGACCCGGGCTCTCGCTTGAACTCAGGCCGATCGCCAGACAGTGGGCCCGCGCCAGGCCGGGTCTGCTCGTTGGCGCCTTTCTGCCCGGCTTGATCTGCCGGACTTGACCTGCCAGACCCGATCTGCCGAAAAGTGAGGTTGACCCGGGGGCCCACGGGCTTGCGGGTCTTCGCCAGTGCGTGCTCCCACAGCGCCTGGGTCCGGCCGGACATCACCAGACAGCTCCCGGTTAGCAGATCCACCGCCAATGGCCGGCTCCCCTTGGCGTGGGGTTTTCTCCGAAGCCTGAACCGGCGGGTCGCCCCGAACGAGACCGAGGCAATCAGTGGATCGGTGCCCAGTTCGGGCTCGTCGTCGCTGTGCCAGGCCATCCCGTCCTGGCCGTGGCGATATTGGTTCAGCAAAACGCTGGTGAACGCCTGGCCGCAGAGAGCCTCCACCCGGGCCTTCACCGAGCCCAGGGCGGGCGACCAGGCGCGGGGCTCCATGCGAATGCCCGAGTACGTGTAGGCCAAGCCGGGATCGCCATACCACGCGGTGAGCCGGGGCAACGCGATGCTCTTGCGGTACAGGGTGATCCGGTCCTGCTGCCACGCGGTGGTCCGAAGCAGTTCGGCGAGAAGTTCCCTGCTCTCATCGCCGGCGAACAGCGAAGCGAAATACGTCACCGCGCACCCGTCCGCGCCGTCCCCCTCCGCACCGAAAAGATCCGCCGAGGGGGCGGGAACAACCGAAGTGCCGGCAGGCCGATTCAAGCGGTCTGCGCCTCCTCGAACCCTTCTGAAAACAGAACCCCCGAACCCTTCCTCTAACTCTTCTTCGGCCGCAGACTCGGCCGGTCCTTTTAAGCCGTTCATCGATGGTGAGCCCGCGGGGATTCGAACCCCGAACCTAGAGATTAAAAGTCTCTTGCACTGCCGTTGTGCTACGGGCCCGGGCGTTAGGTACCACTCGCCGGGGGCCCTGTCTATGCCTCGCCGAAAGCCGGCGCCCTGCCCCGACGCTCTGAGCAAGGGCCCGGGAACGCGGGCGAATTTGGCTTCTCTTGACTTTCGCTTTTTATTCGCCTAGGGTCGAGTCGTCACCCCCAAAGGCCCCGAGCGCCCCCGAAACGGAGCGCTCGGGGCCGAACCCTGAAACACGGAGAACCCCATGCGAATCGAAATCACTTCGACCCAGGCGGGCGCCCCACGCACCCGCGCTCTGCGCACAACCGTTCAACCCGCGGCTTCTTGGGCGGGGCCTCCCCTGGCGGCGAGTTCCTTGCACGTCGACCCCTCAAAGGGCGGGCCCTTTTCAGTCGACCCCGCAAAGAGCGGGCCCTTTTCTCCGGGCTGCGCGACGCCGGTTCCGGTGCGCTGGGATGTCGTCCGCGGCTAGCTCGTAAACGGGTCGCTGACTTTGATGATCTCGTCCCGGCCGGGGCCCACGGAAACGAATGCCGCGGGCACGTCCACCAACGCCTCGATCCGGGCCACGTAGCGCCGGGCGTTGTCCGGGAGATCCTCCATGCGGCGAACTTCGCGGATGTCCTCGTCCCAGCCGGCCATGATCTCGTAGATGGGCTCGGCCCGGACGACTTCTTCCAACGTCATCGGGAAGTCCTCGGTCATCTTGCCGTCGATCTTGTACCCCGTGGCCACGGGCAGATCACCCAGGCCGCTCAGCACATCGAGTTTATTGAGCGCCAAGTCGGTCAGGCCGTTGACCGTGACCGCCTCGCGCAGCAGCACCGCATCGAACCAGCCGCAGCGGCGCGGCCTCCCCGTGGTGGCCCCGACCTCGGCGCCCGCCTGACGGAGCTGCTCGCCGCGCTCGCCCTCGTCCTCGGTGGGAAAGGGGCCTGCGCCCACGCGGGTGGTATAGGCCTTGGTGATCCCGATCACCTTGTCGATGCGGGTCGGGCCCACCCCCGAGCCGGTGCAGACCGCGCCGGCCACGCAATTCGACGAGGTCACAAAGGGATAGGTGCCGTGGTCGATATCGAGGAAGGTCCCCTGGGCGCCCTCGAAGAGTACGCTCTTGCCCGCACGCAGTGCCCGA
>CAWVXN010000542.1:0-2464 GCA_963933695.1 uncultured Myxococcales bacterium
ATTTCTCTCGACTATGTCGTTGCCCATTACCCCATCCGCTGGTCGTTCGTACCTGAAAACCCCAGGACTCTCCTACTCCTCGATTCGATCCACGAAATCGGAACCTTCATCATCCGGAACGACCAGTTGAGCTATGCAAAAGTTCAGATTCTGGACAAACTGGGCTTCCGGTTTCAGCAAAAGTTCGGTTTCAAGAGCACGGCTGGCACGGCTACCTACTGGATATTCCAACGGCCTGACACCACCCCATGAGCGGCTCGTCAAGCTCTCAGCATCGGCGTGGAGTTCGGGGGGCTCGATGATGCCATCGCCGCTGCCTTGGCCCAGCGGACACCCAGGAAAGCCGGGCCTCCCCCTGCCTTCGTCCGGGATCGCCCGAAATCGCCCGAGCTTCCCAGCCGCCGTCTTCGCTGTATGCTTCCGCCATGGCCTCCATCTCGGACCAGGAAAAGCGGCGTCTCCTGAAAGCTTCGAATCTCTTCCAGGGCCTCAGCGACGCCGAGCTCGATGCCATGGCTTCCGTGGTCCGCCTCACCAGCGTGAACGCCCGCAAGGAGCTTTTCCATCGAGGCGACCCCGCCTCACAGCTCTATATCGTCGTTCGAGGTCGCCTGAAGGCGCTGGTGTCATCCCCCGACGGCAGTGAAATCGTTTTTAACATCGTGGGCCCGGGGGAAGTCCTAGGCGAACTGGCGGTCCTGAATAACACGGTGCGAACCGCCACGGTCCAGGCCATCGATGTCTGCGAACTCCTGTCGCTCCGCCAGGCCGATCTCTTCGAGTTTCTGAGGTCGCATCCCGAGGCGGCCATCAAGCTCTGCCGCGTTCTTGCGGGACGGGTCTCGAACCTCAGCGAACTGGTCGCCGACATGCAATTTCTCAATCTTCCCTTTCGCCTCGCCAAAAAACTCGTCGCCATGGGCCGGGCCTACGGGCAGGAGCAGGACGACGGGCTCCGGATCAAGCTCAAACTCTCCCAAGAGGAGTGGGGAGAACTCGTGGGCGCCACCCGGGAGAGCATCAACAAGCAATTTCGCGCGTGGACAAAAGAGGGGCTGATTCACCTGGACCGGGGTTGCATCGTTCTTGCCCGCCCCAAAGAAATGGAACGCCTCGCGAGCTACGAGTCCGTCTGAGGTTCTCGCCCCCACGCGGTCCGTCCAGGGCAACAACCCGAGCCCCCCTGAGCCCGAGCCCCGCTGAGTCCTAGAACTGTTAAAGCCTATAACTGTTAGAAGCCTACACCCGCTAAATCTTAGACTCCCTGAGCCCTAGCCCGGCTAGCCCTAGACCCGCTATTCGGCCCCTGGCAGGAGCCCGGCCTGGCTGAGTAAGGAACCACGGCGAGCCAGGGCCTCGGCGTCTTCGGGCGTTTTATCCACAGCGTCGGACAATGCCTCCAAGGCGTCGTACCAAAGCCCGCGTGCCGCGAATTCCTCCGCCTCTCTCGGCGCTGCTCCGGTGACCTGGGTCCGCTGAATCAGCCCCAGAGAGATTCGGTCCTGACTGCGATCCTCCCGGTCGGGCACCAGCGCCACCGACCACGTGTAGGTCTGGCCCAGCTTCAACGCGACGCCGTAGTCACCCAGGCGCACCCGCTGGATTCCTGCGCGGTCGGGGGGCGCGAGCTCCGACTCGACCAGAGGCGCTTCGCCCCTCTCGTCGACCAGGGTAAAAATAATCGCCACGCCGTCCGAGGCGGGCCCGTCCAGGTGCCAGAAAAGTGAGGGCGCGGGGCTCAGGGTCAGGGCCAGATGATTCGGAACCAGGGCCATGGGATTGGCCAGGTCGCTCGAGCCTCGGACCGCACCGCCCACGCGCTCCTGGGGGGCGCCCACTACCCGGGGCTTCCAGACAATGGGGGTTGGCCTCGCCTTGGGGCTCCCCCCGGCCCGCCCGGCACCCTCCGGACGCGCGGACTCCTCGGACATCTCGGACATCTCGGGTTCGATTCCCAGTTCTGTGCGGCTGAACGCCAGTAGAGTAGGCGCGGACTTTGCCAGAAGCGGGCAGACGATCATACCCAGCGCTGCCAATCCGCAAATCATCCGTACCATGCTTTGATCTCCCTCAGTGGCTCACCGAACACAGGCTGCTTGGGGATTAAATAGTGGACCCGGGCCGCGCCGGGTGTGATCTAGTTCACACCCGGGCGGCGGCCCACCAGCCGCCGCAGGGCGACGGCTTCTTTTTTTCCCTTGAGGACCACCGGATCCAGGGCCTCGCTAATGAAATCCGGGCTAAGCCGCGCGCACGTCGCCTCGCTGGCCAATATGCGACACGGATTGGCATCGAAATCGTGATCGACCGCGTCGGTGGACTCGAGCCGCTGGGCGGTGACCACCACGTCTCCCACCACCGTGTATTTGAGACGCTCGGCGGCCCCCAGGCTCCCCGCCACCACCGAACCCGTATGCATACCGATGCGCATGCCGCACTCGGGCAGGCTCTGAGCGCGATATTC
>CAWVXN010000543.1:0-2463 GCA_963933695.1 uncultured Myxococcales bacterium
GGCTGAGATACATCACCTCCATGATGCAGTGATGGGGATCGTTTCCGTGCGGGCGGAAACGATAAGTAATCCGATTGTAGGCGCCCCAGGGATGAAAATTCGGAAAGACCGAGTAGTAGAACGAATCGAGTAACTCGGCGTCGGTGAGGTCGAAAGCGCCCGGGACCAGCGGTGCCAGTTGAACCCGGGAGGCCTGCCCCAGTAGTTGCCGGCCGGTCATGGCTTCGGGAAGCACCATGGCGGGATCCTCGTCGAGATAGCGATTGGTCACCGCGTCCAGGCCATCCTGCTCGCTGGGCTCCCAGTCGAGGTGGGGACTCGGTGTTCCGTTGGGTGTGATGGCCCGACTGACGTTGCCCCAGACATCGTATTGCGAATTCGAATCTCCGATTCCCGACAGCAACTGCGGATGGGTGGAGAGCACGTGATAGGCCTCCATGAAGGCCTCCTGACCGACTTTCCAATTGCACGGGAGGACCCGGGCCACATGAACCGCCTTGTAGCGTTTTTCCAGGGGCCAGCGCTCAAAATGGGCGGGCAGTTCGCCCAGATAGTCTTCCAACGACTCCGCTTCCAGATCGGGGTTCACAAACACGAACCCGCCCCATGTCCCCACTTGAACCGCCGGCAGCCCATAGTCTTCGGCATTCACGTGGGGAAAGTCCCAAGCGCAGGGAATTTCGCGCAACGATCCGTCGAGATTCCATGTCCAACCGTGGAACGGACAGCGCAGCATCTCCGAACGACCCGCATGGGCCTTGATCTTTCGGCTGCGGTGGAGACAGACGTTGTGGAAGGCGCGAATGTCGTCTTCCGCGACACGCACGACGAGAATCGAGAGGCTGGCCACGTCGTAGACATGATGGTCTCCGACCTCGGGAATCTCCTCCTCCCGGCAAGCCATCTGCCAGGTCTTCTTCCAAACCTTCTCCACCTCGAGATCGTGAAAAGCCTGGGAGGTGTACTGCTTGCGGGGAACCCGGTTCGGAGAGATCTCGGCAGGGGACTCCAGTCGCAAGACGTCCGGAACCGGCTTGGTATCCGTATCCAGAAGTTCCTGGTACGAGAGCCCGGGAGACCTCTCCCCGGCGTCCCCGGCGCGCGTGCCCGTTTTGGCTGGTGCCATTTCCCGATGCCCCTTTTCGCTCTTCTCGAGCGCCTTCCCCGGCCAGAAACGATCCGGCCGATGTGCCAGGACCTAGTAGGCCACGCGCTTGGTCAAGCCTCCGTCCACGACCAGATTCGCACCGGTGATCAGACTCGCCGCCGAACTCGCCAGGAACGTCACAGCGTTGGCGACTTCTTCCGGCCGTCCCATACGCCCGATGGCGCATTGGGCCAGGGTCCGGTCGTAGATCGCCGGCATGGCGTTCTTGATCATCTCCCAGTTGCCGCCCTCGAAATAGATCGGGCCCGGGGAGACCGAGTTCACGCGAATTCCCGCCGGCGCCAGAGCCTGGGCGAGATCACTCGCATGGACCAGAAGGGCCGCCTTCATGGCGTTATAGGGCTGAGGCACGCCGAGATACTCGAGGGCGGCCGTGCTGCTGATGAAAACCACGCTCCCGGCCTCGGATTCCTTCAGTGCTGGCCGGGCCGCCTCCACCGCCCGGGCCGCCCCGAGAACATCAATATCGAGATTCGCTTGCCATGCCGCGTCCCCCATCCCGCCGCCGCCACTGGCATTGCAGACCAGAATATCCAGGCCGCCCAGAGCTTCAGCCGAAGCCGCCACGAAGGCGCGCAGCGCATCCCCGTCGCCGACGTCTACCGACTGGCTGAAAACCCGGACCCCCCGCGCTTCCAGATCCTTCTTGGCTGTTTCCAAGCCGCCTTCGCTCCGCGCACACAAGGCAATGTCGACCCCTTCGTCCGCCAATGCCTGGGCGATGGCCAGCCCGATTCCTCGACTGGCCGCGGTCACCACGGCCTTCTTGCCTGCGAGATTCAATTCCATACCCGAACTCCTTGCTTTTTTAGTTCTTGCTTTGTTAGTTGAAGTCAATGCCACGGGGACGGCACTCCCCCCAGCGGAAGCCTCTTGATTCGACTTTGATGCGCCGGAGGAAGCACCCGCTTCGGACCGGCGAGGGCTCGAAACCAGACTCGGTTGGGGGCCGCCCACCCAGCCGATCATGTGCGGATCGGCATCGCGCAGGGCACCGGAATGCCAGCGCCCGTCGGAGGAGAACAAGCCCACGAGACCGCCCTCCTCTACGCGCACGAGGCCGTTCTCCAGCCTTTCGTAGATCCCGCCCGTCATGCCGTGTCGAAGTTTGGCCAAAAATGTCTTTCACTGATTTCCCTGGCCCACCCCGGCCAGGCCAGGCGCTTCGCCCGAGACCGGTGGTGTACCCAAGATATTATTGATGGATCTAGTGCTTAAGGTGTTAGCGAAGGTGACGTCTAGAAAAGCGGGCCCACCGACTCAATTTCGTAGCGCTGCATATTCATGCCCGTAAT
>CAWVXN010000544.1:0-2441 GCA_963933695.1 uncultured Myxococcales bacterium
ATACCCGTGGCCAGGGCCACCAGAAGGGCTTTCCCGGCATCGGTGGGCGAGTAACCCACGCAGGCGGCTTCGCCCGCGGCGTCGACGCCACGTCCCACCACGGCCAGCCGATCCGAAACAGTCTCGTGGGAAATCACCTCCAGCTTGGAAACCGGAACCACGCCCGATTCCTCGACACGGGCCAGCAAACCAGCCGCGTCGACGGTCTCGGAGTTCTTCTTTGCTCCCTCGCCTCTACGCCTACGCGAAAAACGTCTCATCATTTCTTTAATCCCTTCGAATCGGCCTGTGCCTGGGGCAATCACTCTCGACCCTATGTCTACGCGAAGCGTGAAGCCAACGCGAAGAGCAGAAATCGGAGAGCGGATATGCCGCGGGTATGTGGGCCGTTATGAGTTTTCTGCTTCGCCGGATTCAGAGGAGGCCGCCTCGTCCGTCCAACCGAGCCTCCGCGCCAAATCCTGCTTCAGGGCGCTCTCTACGCCCACCATCAATTCAGTCACCACGGGGATCGGTTGGTGGTCATCACCTCGCAACCGGTCCGCCGTTTCCAGGCATGCCTGGGCGAGTCCACTTTCGCCCGACCGCCAGAAAATATAAGCCGTTTCGTCAAACCGCTCGGCGTTGGCCCGGGCGGTTTCGCCTCCAATATAGAGCCGTTGCACCTCTTCGCCGACTCGCCCTGCCAACCCCGCCTCGTCCGAAGGGGACGAGGCGAATTCGTCATGGAGTGACACGGCCATGCTTTCCAGGGCCTCCGGAGGCGGCGGCCAGGGTCCTATCATTCCCTGGGCAACTTCGGCCACCAGTGCCTCGGTGGACGCCGCTTCCAGATTGGAGCCGAGTTCTCGTCGGACTTCTTCGCCCGGGGTCAAGCGCTTATCCCCGGCTAGGTCCAGCTTGCCACGCCACTCCGAGAATGCTTTCGGCAGAGGCTGCTCCGGGGATTGCGATTCCAGACGGCGGCGAATCAATTCGCGGACACTCTCTGGATCGGCCTCCACCGCAGGAAAACGTGAGCGACGAGTCAAATCCCGGACAAAATCGCCGACCTGCCGGCGACCGGCTCGGTAGACCTGGAAATCTACGATACCCCGCCCCACGTCGAGCAGCGCTTCAAAAACCCTGGCACCACCGCTTGGACTCGACTCCACGATGTAGACCAAGCGTCCGCCTCGGGGGTCGTATGGCGAGACATGGGCCAGCGAGATCTTTTCGTCGAGGTCCGGTAGGCGGCCCACCCGGGGCTCGGCCGTCGCATTCTCCGTGACCTCCACACCCCGTGAACGCGCCTGGTGAACAAGACGCCGCAAAGCCTTCCTGCCCTCCTTGGGCAACTCTTGCTCGGGTACGGCGACCACCAGCGCAGCGCCCTCCTCTTCCTCCAACCAAGCCGAGGCCAATTCACCACCCGCCTCGGGATGGTGGGCCAGAAGCCAACCAAGAACCCGGATACTCGCCGGTCCATCCAGAAGCTCCAGCAACTGAAAAGGATCGCCGTTGGCCGGACGGATCTGGTCCGCGTCCCCTGGCAGGGCCTCCGCAGCGTTCTCTAAGCTCTCGGCGAGGCTCATGCCCGCATCTCCGTCACCCTTGCTTTCGTCCCATGAGGCGGATCTAAACACCCGGCCAGGGAGGCCTTTCCCGGGATGCGCTCCCCGGGGATTGCGGGGCGCGCCGGAATTTCGACCGCGCTCCCAAACCAGGGCCGCGGCCGACCCTGGGGCCCAACCGCGGCTGGCCCAACCTTAGGCGAGAAGACCGCCCGAGGCCCGCGGATCCCCCCGACTCCGCCGAAAAACGCCATCAGAAATCGATCCCAGCGTCCGAGCCCAGAATTTTTCGATGTTCGGCCAGGGCAAAACGGTCGGTCATGCCAGCCACATAGTCGGCAATGGCCCGGGCTTCGCCCTCCCCAGAAAACCGTTCGCGGACGCCCTCCGGGAGTCGCGCGGGGTCCTCGAAGAAAGCACGAAAGAGGTCTCCCACCACGCTTTCGGCCCGCCGGGTCCGGCTCAGCACTGTGGAGTGGTTGTAGAAACGATCAAAGAGAAAACTCTTGAGCTCCCGGCGAGCCCGGTCGACCTCCGCCGAAAGCGCGATCGTCCGAGTCGCCTGTCGGCGGACGGCCTCGGGGGAGTCGAGCCCCGCGGCTTCGATCCGAGCACAACTCGTCGCAATCAGATCGGTCACCAGACCATCGATCATGCCTCGCACGATCCACGAACGGAAAACGGGGTCGGGTATAGCGCCATGCTGCCCACGAATTTCTCGCATCAGATTTCCCAACAGCGGGAGATCCTCGATCATTTCGAAATTCAAAATCTCTGCGCGAAGCGCATCGTCCAGATCGTGGTTCAAGTAAGCGATCTCATCCGCTGCGTCGGCGACCTGAGCTTCGAGACTTCGCTGGGCAAGCAGTTCGGGAAGCTTAACCGGGT
>CAWVXN010000545.1:0-2437 GCA_963933695.1 uncultured Myxococcales bacterium
ACGCCGATGGGCGAGAGCGAGCCTCCACGCATCACTTCACTGCCCTTCTTCTATACGGCGCCCGTGGCCCTCTCCATCGCGGGTGCGCTGCTTATGGGCTGGGGGGCCCTGGCGCTTTCCACGCCCTGGTCTTCCCTGACCCTGGCCTTCACCCACGTGATCACCCTGGGCTTTCTCACCATGACGGGGCTGGGTTCCTTCTACGTGTTGGCGGCCCGGTCCGGGGCAGTGACGATCGCCCGGCCACGCCTGACTCACCTGGTTTATTACGGGTTGGTGATCGGGGCAGTGGGCCTGGTCTGGGGAACCGCGCGAGCCCAAAGCGCCCCGGTCTTTGCCGCTATCGGGGCTGTGGGTTTGGCCGTGGTGGTCTTCATTTTCCAGGCCAGTCTCGCCCTGAAACGAAGGGCCGGGGGGCGGGCCGAGGTGCGCGCCCTGCGCCTCGCACTCTGGGGATTTAGCCTGGCGGTTTTTCTCGGCCTCTGGCTAGCCCATGGCCATGGCGGAATGCGTTTTCCCGGCTTGCGCTCGCTCTGGATGCAAGTGCACCTGTGCATCGCCTTGTTGGGCTGGTTGGGAGGGATGCTGGTGGCCCTGAGTGGGGTGGCCCTGCCGGAAAGTTTCGCCGCGCCGGCGCTGACAAAAAGAAATCTGGATGGCTTGCTCGCGATGACCGCGGTGGGGATTTTCGTGCCCTTCGGCTTGCTCCTCTATGGCTACTTCTTCGTGCCGACCGCGGACCAGGGATGGATTGAACCGTGGGCAATTGGCTCGCTGGTTCCGGCTCTGGGGGCGATCTGGGGGGTGCATCCGGCTCTCTGCCTGAACTCCCTACGCTCGGGCACCCCCGCTCCGGGCTATCGGCATTGGCAAGTGGGCCTGGCCCTGGCGCCCATTGTGTTGGCCCTCGGTGTGGCCGCCTGGTTTCTGGGGGACGTGCGTTTGGGGCTGCTCTTTGGTTGGCTGGCCCTCGTGGGCTGGGCGGGCACGCTCTTCTCGGGACTTCTTCTGGGGACGATTCCCTCCCTGATCGCACTCCGGGGAGGGGAAAGGCCCGGGGGCGAAGAGGGGACGCCGGGCGCACCCCTGTCGGGATTGGTGGGGGCGTCGCGGGTCGCGCTTCTCTTGCACGGTGCGGCTCTGGGAACCGGGGCCGTGGGAATTCTTTTCCAGAGCGATCTCGGCTGTCGCCTGGCCGGGGCCTTGGTGCTTGCCGATGGGGCCTGGCTTCTCGTTGCCCTGACCCGGGCGCTGTCCGGGAGCCGACCCCGTCGCGGGGAAGCGACGTGATATGCTCGAGACCGATTTTAGCCGCGAAAGGAATCGCACTTGATTACCTCCATGGACGACTACCTGATTCATCAGACGAGTGAGCCGATTGCTCAGCCCGAGCCTACGGATCGAAATTTCTACGATCGGTACTGGATGAACGGGTACGACAGCGAAGGGGGATTTCTCTTCGAGTGCGGCATGGGGGTCTATCCCAATCGCAAGGTGCTCGATGCGCACTGGAGCGTTTCGATTGACGGGGTCCAGCACTGCTTTCACGGTTCCCGTCGGGCGCCTGGGGATCGCACCCAGACCCGGCTCGGCCCCCTGGAAATCGAGGTGGTCGAGCCTATGCGTGCCCTGCGCGTTCGACTCGGCCCCAACGAAACTGGGATCGAGTGCGATCTGACGTTTACGGCGCGGACATTCCCCCACCTCGAACCCAAGAACGTGATGTACGACGAAGGCCGCTGCATTATGAATACTTCTCGCTTCACCCAACTCGGGCGCTGGGAAGGCTTTTTTTCAGTGGCGGGCGAGCGGGTCGATGTCCGTCCCGAGACCACATTTGGAACCCGGGATAAATCTTGGGGCGTGCGCCCGGTGGGGGAGCCCGAAGCCGGGGCGCCAGGGCTTCTGACGAATGAGCCCGGGGTCTATTGGGTGTGGGCGCCGACTTTCTGGCCCGACGGATTCTGCACCCAGTTCGGCACTTTCGAGGATCGCGACGGACACGCGACCCAGGTCAGTGGGAACCGGGTTCCCCTTTATGAAACCAAGGAGGCCATTCCCGCCGAAGCCGATTCAGGGATCATTGACATGGCTTCGGCTCGGCACAAGATTCACTGGCATAAAGGCACCCGACTCGCCGAACGCGCCGAGTTTGAATTGACCCAGCCCGATGGCGAGGTCCTGGCCTTTACCCTGGAACCGATGATTCGCTTCCACCTGTTGGCCCTGGGCTACCAGCACCCCGAATGGGGGCACGCGGTCTGGAAGGGCGAGGAGGTGATCGCCGGCGAGTCATGGAAACTCGATGAGATCGACCTGCTGGACTACAAGCATATCCACAACCACCAGGTCTGCCGGGCGACGATGGTTGACAGCAATGGGGGTGACCGTACTGGGGCTAACCTCACTGGCATCGCCACCCTGGAGACGATTGCTT
>CAWVXN010000546.1:0-2427 GCA_963933695.1 uncultured Myxococcales bacterium
ACCCGGTTTGGATGCTCACGGCGCCGATTCCCGCCACCGAGTATGCGTTCGCGAAAACCGGCATGACGAAGAACGACATCGACGTGGTCGAGATCAACGAGGCCTTCGCTTCGGTGGTGCTCGCCTGGCAGAAGGAAAGCGGATTCGACCTTGCCAAGGTGAATCCCAACGGGGGCGCCATCGCACTCGGGCATCCCCTGGGCGCCACGGGTTGCCGGCTGATGACCACTCTGCTCCACGAACTCGAGCGCACGGGGGGCCGCTACGGACTGCAAACCATGTGCGAGGGCGGCGGGCAAGCGAACGTCACGATTCTCGAACGCCTTTAATATTCGCGCTGGGCGCAGCAAACGAAAATCTTCGGCGCTCCACACACAATCTCTTCGGCGCACCACACACAATCAAAAGGTGGGACAGACCATGAGCGGGATCTGCGAGGGACGAATCGTCATCGTGACCGGAGCGGGCCGGGGCATTGGCCGCGCCCATGCGTTGGAGTTTGCCCGCCAGGGGGCCAAAGTCGTGGTCAACGACCTAGGGGTCACCGCCGACGGCAGCGACGCCTCGAAGGGACCCGCCGATGAAGTCGTCGAAGAGATCCGCGCCATGGGGGGCGAGGCCCTGGCCAACGGCGCCGACGTGGCCGACTGGGAACAGACCCGAGCCCTGGTGGCCGAAACCGTCGATGCCTTTGGCGGCCTCGACGTAGTGGTCAACAACGCGGGCTTCCTGCGCGACCGCATGTTCGTAAGCGCCGAAGAAAGCGAGTGGGACGCCGTGGTCCGGGTGCACCTCAAGGGGCATTTCTGCACCACCCGCCACGCCGCCGAGTATTGGCGAAACCAGAGCAAAGCGGGCAAGGCGGTGGACGCGCGGATCATCAACACCAGTTCGGGCGCCGGGCTCCAGGGCAGCGTGGGCCAGAGCGCCTACTCGGCCGCCAAGGGCGCCATCGCATCGCTCACCTTGGTGCAAGCCGCTGAGATGGGTCGCTACGGGGTGACGTCCAATGCCATCGCACCGGCGGCGCGCACGCGCATGACCGAGGCCATTTTCACCGATATGGCGGCCCCGGAAGAAGGGGCCTTTGACGAAAATGCGCCCGAGAACATTTCGCCCCTAGTGGTCTGGCTCGGCAGCGCCGAGTCGCGCGAGGTCTCGGGCCGGGTCTTCGAAGTCAAGGGAGGCATCATCGGCACCTCGGATGGCTGGCGGGACGGCCCCATTGTGGACAAGGGCGGCCGCTGGGAGGCCGACGAAGTCGGCTCTGCAGTTCACGAGTTGATGAAAAAATCCCAGGTTCCCCAAAAAGTTTTTGGCACCTGAACCCAAATAGAATCTGAGAAGAAGAAAAGATGGATTTCCGCTTCAACGAAGAGCAGGAAGAACTCCGTGCGAGCGCCCGCGCCTTTCTTGAAGAACACAGCGGCTCCGAGCAGGTGCGGACCGCCATGGAGACGGACCTGGGCTGGGACGAGGGGCTGTGGGCCCAATTGGGCGCGGAACTCGGCTGGCCCTCGGTGCAGATTCCCGAAGCCTATGGCGGCCTTGGCCTCGGCTACGTGGAACTCGCCGCCCTCCAGGAAATCGCCGGTGAGAACCTGCTCTGTGCCCCCTTCTTTTCCAGTGCCTGCCTCGGGGCCAATGCCCTGCTTTCGGCGGGCAGTGAAGACCAGAAAATCGAGTACGGACCGGGCATCGCCGAGGGCGTGGTTCGGGCCACCCTTGCCCATGCCGGCCCCAGCGGCCAAGCCGGCTGCGCCGCCGTCACCCTGGAAGCCCGGCGCGAGGGCAGCGAATACGTCTTGGACGGAATCCATTCCTTCGTTGTCGATGGGCATTCGGCAGACCTTTTGATCGTCGCCGGTCGCCGCCCCGGCAGTGCGGGCGACCAGGGCATCGCGCTCTTCGTCGTGCCCGGCGAGAGCCCCGGGCTCACGCGCACCCGGCTGACGACCCTGGACGCGACCCGGCGCTTGGCCCGACTGGAGTTCAACGAAGTCCGGGTTCCCGAGACCGCCCTGCTGGGCGGAAACGACGAAGCCGGCGCTGCCCTCGACCGGGCACTGCAACTCTCCGCCATCGGACTGGCGGCCGAACAGGTGGGCGGCGCCCAGCGCTGCCTGGACATGTCCGTCGGCTACGCGCTGGAGCGCGAGCAATTCGGTCGCCCCATTGGTTCGTTCCAGGCCATCAAACACAAGTGCGCCGATATGATGGTGGACGTGGAGGCCGCACGTTCCGCCGCCTACTACGCGGCCTGCGTCGCCGCCGAGGGCAGCGACGAATTGCCCACCTGCGCTGCCCTGGCCGCGGTCCAATGCGCCGAGGCGTATTTTCGCTGCGCCGCCGATGCGATCCAGATCCACGGCGGCGTCGGCTTCACCTGGGAATACGATGTCCATCTCCACTTCAAGCAGATCGGAA
>CAWVXN010000547.1:0-2423 GCA_963933695.1 uncultured Myxococcales bacterium
CGAGAGCCGCCCGTAATGTGTGCCAGGCCAGGGTTGCGCACTTGACCCGCATGGGAAATTCCCGGACTCCGGCGAAGACGGCGAGCTTTCCCAGGGCGCCCGTGTCGATTTGGGAGTTGGGTGAGCTTGTCACCATATGGTGAAATCGTTCAAATTCCGCTTCGATCTCGGGGAGAGTTTTTCCCTGAGCGAAATTGGTCATGAGGGAAGCTGAGGCTACGGAGATCGCGCATCCGGTACCCTGAAAGGCGACATCCGTCACCCGGCCTTCGGCTAGGTTCAGGAAGACAACAAGCTTGTCGCCGCAAATGGGGTTGTGGCCATCGGCATGGTGATCGGCTTCATCGATCACTCGAAAATTGCGCGGCTTTCGGTTGTGATCAAGAATGGTTGCCTGGTAGAGCTCTCGAAGTTCGTCCATCAGCCGAAAATTTCCCGTGTTTCACCGAGTGCCGCTGCCAGAACGTCGATTTCGGCGGGTGTGTTGTAGAGCGAAAACGAAGCACGCACAGTGGCGGGTACTCCGAATATTTCCATCAAGGGCTGAGCGCAATGGTGGCCTACTCGAACGGCTACGCCCGCCTGGTCCAGAGCGGTGCCCACGTCGTGAGCGTGGATACCGTCGAGCACGAAGGAAACCAAGCCCGCTTTGTGCCGGGCGTTGCCGATTATGCGCAAGCCCGGAATCGCTCCGAGGACCCGGGTGGCCTGGGCCAGGAGGGTCTGTTCCCAGGCTTCGATCGCTTGGATTCCGATGCCCTCGATATAGCGAATTGCAGCGCTGAGCCCGACGACGCCCGCGATGTCCGGGGTACCTGCTTCGAAACGTTGGGGTACGCCGGCGTAACGAGTCTGCTCGAAGCTCACGGTTTCGATCATGTCTCCGCCTCCCATGAAGGGGGGCATGGCCTCGAGCATGGGCAGGCGGCCGTAGAGAACGCCAATGCCGCTGGGGCCGTAAAGCTTGTGGCCCGAGAAGACGTAGAAGTCACAGCCCAGGGCTGCGACATCCACCTGGGTGTGGGGAACCGCCTGGGCACCGTCTACCAGAACGGTGATCCCTCGCGCCTGGGCGAGTTCGATCATTTCCTTCAACGGGTTGATGGTCCCGATGGCGTTGGAGACGTGGGTCAGTGCCAGGAGCTTTGTCCGTTCACCGAGGAGAGCCTCGAAAGATTCCATCACAACGTCGCCGTTGGCGTCGATGGGGGCGACCCGAAGCTTTGTCCCACGCCGCTCGCCGAGCATCTGCCAGGGTACGATATTGGCATGGTGCTCCAAGGCGGTGATGAGGATCTCGTCCCCGGGTTCGAGATTTTTTTCGGCCCAAGTGTGGGCCACCAGGTTGATGGCCTCGGTGGCGTTTCGGACGAAAACGATTTCTCGCCGATCGTTGGCGCCGATGAAACGCTGGACGTCATCCCGCCCGCCTTCGTAGAGTGCGGTGGCCTCGGCCGACAACTGGTACACCCCACGGTGGATATTCGCGTAGGAGTTCGCGTAGAAATTCTGGATCGCTTCGAGCACCGCCCGAGGCTTTTGGGCACTGGCCGCGGTATCGAGATAAACCAGGGGCTTGCCGCGGATCTCGCGCTCTAGGATGGGGAAATCCTTGCGGATACTGGCCACGTCCAGGGCCATCTCTCCCATTACTCGGGGGCTCCGGCACTATTTCCGGTACACGAGGCCAGTGCATCCGTCACCAGTGCTTGGGCAAAGGGGCGAAGGGAGTCGCCCTCCAAGGCATCGCAGATCTCTGCGACGAAGCCCTGTGTGAGAAGTACTCGGGCATCGGGTTCGGATAGTCCGCGCGAACGGAGGTAGAACAGGGCCTCTGCATCGAGCTTACCGATGGTCGACCCGTGGCTGCACTTCACGTCGTCGGCATGGATCTCGAGCTGGGGTCGAGTGTCGATTCTGGCCTTGTCAGAGAGCAGTAGGTTCATGTTGGACTGACTGCTGTTGATCTTCTGGGCGTCGGGTCGCACGTGCACCAGGCCGCGGAAAACCCCGCGCGCGTTTTCGCCCAGGACTCCCTTGTAGATTTGCCGACTGGTCGTGTGAGGCATGGCGTGGTCCACCAGCGTGTGGTTGTCCATGTGCTGGTTTCCCGACCCGAGGTAAAGGCCGCGCATGTCCACTTCTGCACCGGTATCGGCGAGCCGGGCGGCCAGCTCGTTCCGGACCAATCCGCCGCCCAGGCTGAAGGTGTGTAGATGCAGCCGGCTATCGCGTTTCTGATGCGTCTGAAGGTTGCCGATGTGGAGGCCCTCGATGCCTTCGCGTTCAATCACGATGCACTCGAGGGTCGCATTCTCTTCGACGAAGATTTCGCTGAGTTCGTTGACCAGCCCCTTGCCGTGATTGGACTCCTCTGCTCCCGAGAGAAAATCCATCACCACCGTGGCTCGGCTCCCTTCGCC
>CAWVXN010000548.1:0-2416 GCA_963933695.1 uncultured Myxococcales bacterium
CATGAGCCAGTTGCGGGGAGCGACGCTCATCGACGATGTGGGCCAGGGTCTGACCCCTGGAGATGGCCGCCCCCTCCGGATTTCCGATGCGCGCATCGAGGGCACCGAAGCCGCCCGGGCCGTCGCCTTGCTCAACGAACTTCTCGGGCCCCAGCGCGGCCGGGCCCTGCGGGTCCGCACCGCGCTCCAAAATGCCCTAGACCAGTACCTGCGCACTTCGGGCGCTCGGCGCGTCGTCGGTTTTGAGCTTCGCCGCTTCGTGAAGAACCGTCCCAGTTCGCTCTTCGCCGCCTACAAGGCCCTAGAAGATCTGGACCTCCTCTTCGCCCTGCATCGGGGCCTGGGGCTGACCCCCGGTGAGTACCGACCCATCCAGGCCAGTTGGCTCAAGGCCATCCGCCCCGAGGGCATCACGACCCGGGAACTCGCCGAAGCGATTCAGCCCTCGCGCTACGTCCGCGGCAGCGATGTCCTGGACATTTTCGGCGAGTAGCCTCGGCCTAAGAGGGTCGGGCCGAGGGGATTCGGCCCAGAGCCGCGGAAGCCCGAACCCGTCGCCGGTTCAGGGGGTGATGATTTCCACTGGGCCCAGGTCCTCGAATTGGGGCGCCAGAATCTCCGCCGGTCCCAGCAAGACGATGGCCGCTCTATCTGGATGCAGCAGTTCGTCGGCGACGCGACGGGTCTGGGCCGAGGTCACCGCGCTGATCCGCGATCGGTAGGTGTCCAGGGAATCCGCCGGCAGGCCGTACACGTCGAGGCTTACCAAGCTGCCCAACACCGCCGCGGAGGTCTCCAGACTGAGCCCGAATTGGCCCACGGTGTAGCTCTTCGCCTTGGCGAGTTCCTCGTCGCTCTGGATCCGGCGGCTGCGAATGGCCTCCAATTCATCAAGGAGCATGTCCACCGCCCGCCGGGTTTCGGGAACCCGGGTGAAAGTCGAAACCGAGAAGGGTCCCGGCCGACTCCGCAGGCCAAACCCCGACCGAACGCCATAGGTCAGGCCTTCCTCCGAACGCAGCTTCCGCATCAGACGCGAAGAAAAACCGCTCCCTCCCAGAGTCGCATTGAGGAGCGATGCCGCCACGCGCCTGGGGTCGGTGCGCGCGATTCCCTCGTGGGCAATGATGATCCGGGCCTGATTGAGATCGGGTTTGTCCACGATCACGATCCGACGCTTTCCGGGGGTGATGGCGGGCGGTGCCGGAGTCCCGGCGGGCGCCAAGTCCCCGGCCTCCCCGCTCGTCCAATCCCCAAACCGATCAGCCAGAGCCGCCGCGAAGGCCTCTGGGTCCACGTCCCCGGATGCCGAGACAATCGCGTTGTCGGGAACGAAAAATCCCCGATACAGATCTCGAACCGCCGCTTGATCGAGCCCTCCCACGGTCTCGGGAAGCCCCGAAACCGGCCGCCCATAGCGGTGATCGGGGTAGAGGATCGCCATGGCTTCGCGCCGGGCGAGTTCACCCGGGTTGTCGTTGGCGGCCTCCAGGCCGGCCAACTGTTCTTTGCGGGCCTTCTCCACCTCGACGAGATCGAAGCGAGGCGCCAGAACCACATCGGCCAGGATGCCCAGCAGGAAATCCAGGTCCCGGGACAGGCCCGACACCTTCACCGACATGGAGTCCCAACCCGCAGAAACCGTCAAGGATGCGCCCAGGGCATCCACTGCCTCGGCCAGAGCCAGGCCATCGCGATCGCCGGCTCCACGATTCATCACCTCGGCGGTCAACTCGACCAAACCGGCGCGGCCCGGATCCACCGAACCCGCGCCGCTGCGCACGGTGAGGCCAAGGCTCACCGTCGGCAAACGGTGGTCTTCGAGCAACATCACCACCAGGCCATTGTCCAGCCGGGCACGGGTGAGGGCGTCGGAGGAAACCACCGGGCCCTGCTTGAGGGGCGGCGGCGGCTGTTCCCAAGCGGGTTTGCCGGGCAGCCAGGCGGCACAACCGACAACGCTCGCGAGAACCGGGGCCCAGAGTAAAAACGGGAGGAGCCGAACGCCAAGCCCCGCCCGGGTGCGCCTACCGCGTCGGTCTCGAACATTTAGATGCCAGTTCATCATGGGCTCCCCTCCGCCTGAACGCTCTCGGTCTCGGTCTCAGGCGGCGAGATCACCTGCACCACGCTGCGGTTGTCCTGAATTAAATAACGACCAATCACACGTTTCACATCCGCCGCTGTCACCGCCTGGATCGAAGCCAGGCGCTCGTCCAGGCTCCGCACCCGGCCCAGAAAAACGTATTCGTTGCCGATTCGTCCGGCCAGGGAGTGGGCGGTGGCCAGGCCCCGAACCAGACCCACCTCCAACTGGCGCTTGGCCTTGGCGAGTTCTGATTCGCTCACCTCTTCCCGGGCCATTCGATCGATTTCGGCAAAGAACAGGGTCTCCACTTGGGCGATCTCCGCCTCG
>CAWVXN010000549.1:0-2400 GCA_963933695.1 uncultured Myxococcales bacterium
GCGGCCGAGAAGATCGATTGCGCCGGCAAACTGGTTCTCCCGGGTTTCGTGGACGGACATGTTCACGTCGTGATGACGGGCGCTTCACTTTTGAAGGCACAGCTTCGGGATGCTGTGGGGCTGGAACAGATACAAGGGCGGATCAGAGACTGGGCTTCCGAACACCGGGATGCGCCTCGTGTATTGGCCACGGGTTGGGTTCAGGGGAGCCTCGAAGAAGGAGCGCCCACTCGGGAAATGCTCGACGCGGTGGTTGACGATCGCCCGGTCTACGTGGCTGCCCACGACCTGCACTCGTGTTGGGTGAACTCGGCTGCCCTGCAGGAATTGAAGATCACAAACTCGACACCCGACCCCGTAGGCGGCCGAATCGTGCGGAATGCCGACACGGGTGAAGCCACCGGTCCATGTGGACCCGAGCATCCTGGGGAATTGGATCGAGATGCTCGGGGTCGAGCGGGGGCAGAACGGCATGGCGTGGCCTCGCTATATCGAGACCGGGGCTACCCTGGCCCTGGGAACCGATACACCCACGGCCCCCTTTGAGCCGATCCCCAACATGTATATCGCTGCGACGCGTGCCTCACCCTCGGATCCCTCGCTCCCGGCTCATCGCCCCGAGTGGGCTCTGCCATTCACTCGCCTGCTGTCGGGTGCAGACCAATGAGCATGGCGTTGATCACATCACCGGCGAGTCCTTCGTATTCGGTGTTCGGCATCATCATTGCCACCGTGGCGACTCCGTGAACCGCGGACCAAAGCATGATCGAGAGTTCGACGACGTCCCGATTGACCAGACCACCGATTTTGATCATTTCGCTGATGTCGGCAAAGCTGGCCTCGAAAGCACGGGAGGCGGCGTCCAGTTCGTTGTCGACGTCAATCGCTATCTCCACCGGCCGGTATTGGAACATCAGCCGAAACAATTCGGGGTGCTCCACCGCAAAGGCGACGTAACCGCGGGCACGATCCCTTAGGCGCGCATCCGGGCTGGTCGCATGGATCCTACTGAAACTGGACACGAGTTCCTCGAAACCCTCCGCTGCGACAAGGCCGAGCAGGTCCGATTTCGAGTCGATGTGATCGTAGAGAGCGGGCGCCGTGACCTTGAGGTCTCGGGCTAGCGCTCTCAGCGACACCGCCTCGAAACCGTGGGCTTCGACTTGGCGGCGTGCGGCGGCCACAATGGTTTCACGGGAGAGCATCTTCCCCGGCTTCTGGCGAGTCAGCGTGGGTCTGGAATCCAACTGCTATGAAATCCGGCAACGACTCGCCGTGGAATGTGGACTTCCGCGATGGGGTCGGCCGCGATGTTCGACGCGTCGAGGATCACCAGGTAACTCGTGTCTGTTTCGGGCTTCCAGACATATGTCATCAGATACCCATCGTCTTCACTGGTTGCGCCCGCTGCGGGTACAAAAACCGGTTCCCCCGGCTCGTGACCTGTGGGGAATTGATGAACGGCTTTCGAACCGGCCTTGGCCAGGTCGTACTTGAAGAGGGCTCCCCCCATCCCCGATGAGTCGGTACCGGTGACGCCCAGTGCATAGCCGTAGCGAAACTCGTACCCCTGTTTGGCTTCGGCGATTCGGGGAAATTCACTGGATTCGTCGTCGAGATAGCCCTCGGAAACAGCGCCGGTGGAGCGATTGAATCGCCACTCGTGCAGTCGGGGCTTTGACGCCGGATCGACCTCTTCGTTCAGGGCCATGGCGGATGAATCGCGCCAGATCTCCGGGATCCGCATGCCATACACCACGGTCTCGTCCCCATCATCGAAGGCATTGAGGGTGTGAAAACAGTATCCGGGTTTGACATCGAACCAACGCATATCGGCGTCGCCACCCTCGCGTGGCATGATGCCGAAGCGGGCTGGGTAGTCGTCGCTCCAGCGGATGGGCATTCCGCCCTTCATGGCCAGTTCGAGGTCGAAGATTGCGGGTAGATCCATGAAGACGGTGTGATCACGGGTTGCCGCCATATCATGCATCATGGTTGGACCGGTCACGCTAATTGGTGTTTTCTGAACCATCTTGCCGCCCGCATCGACTCGGTAATAAGTGAGGAAGGGCTCGACTTGCGCATAGCCAAAGGCCAGCATCTCCCCGGTATCCGGGCAGAACTTGGGGTGGGCGGTGAAGGATCCGGTGAGCACCTCGTCGAAGGTGTGCGGCCCTACCGTATCGAGTTCGGCAGTGACCTCGTAGGGGAATGCGCCTTCCTCGAGGGCGAGAATACGGCCGCCATGACCGACCACGTGGGTATTGGCCGCCGACACCGAGTGATCGAAGGTGAAGGTTTCCGGATCCAGGGCCAACTCCAGGCGGTCGGCGCCGGGATTGGCGTATTGGGGGGTACGCACGTAGCGATTTCGATACCAGGTGGCCTTGCCATTCTGGA
>CAWVXN010000550.1:0-2398 GCA_963933695.1 uncultured Myxococcales bacterium
GGGGATCGTCCCCTTGGGCGATCCGATTCTCGAATTCGTCCAGCCCCATCCGGGGCACGAGGGCTTGGCCCAGCGCCTCCTCGGCGATGTTTATCTGGTGGACAACCTCTCCCAGCCGCTGGATCTCTACGGGGCGACTTCGCTGCCCGCGACCTTCGTGACCCGGGACGGCGATATCGTCATGTCCAATGGGGTCGTTTCGGGAGGGGGCCCCGCTGGTGCGGGCGGTTCTTTGGGGCGCCGGGCCGAGATTCGCGAGCTAGGGGCAGAGGTCGAGGCGCTCTCTCTGAAGACCAAGGAACTCGAAGCTGTTCAGGGGAATGCGTCTGGGGAAGTCGAAGCGGCGATCCAGGAACTCGACAACATGCGCAGCCGCCAACACACGGCCGCCCTGGCCGTGGCCACCCACGAGAAGGATCTTGAGCGCGCCTCCGAGCGCCGGAAAACCCTCGGCGAGACCAGGCAGAACCGAATCGCCGAGCGGGCCGAATTGCTTGCCGAGGCCGAGGCGCTCTCGGAAGAGCACGCGACAGTGACGACCCAACTCGAAACCTGGGGCCATGAGCGGAGCCACGGTCAGGCTTCCCTGGACTCCCTGGGGCTCAAGCTTGGCTCGTTGGGGCGCGAACTGGGCCGCCGCCAGACCCGCTTGACCGAGTTGCGGGTGGTCCACAACAACCGAATCGAAGGGCGAGACCGGATTCTGGAGCAAGTGTCGCGTTTTGACAGTTCCACCCGAGAGACCGCCGAGTGGATCAGCCGCCGGGAGGGTGAGATTCAGACCGGCATCGAGCGATGCGAAGAATTGGAAGCCGAGTGCGCCCAGGGAGAGCGGGAACTCGAGGAAAGACTCGTGGCCGAAGAGACCTCCCGGGTTGGAAATGATGCGGCCCGTGACGCGTATGAGCGCGAATCCCAAATCGTTCGGGAACTCGAAGAGAGCCTGCGGGGTGTGCGCACCGAGTTGACCGAGCGCCAAGAGGAGGCGACCGCAGCGGACTTCCAACTGCGTGAGACGGAGATCCGACTCGAGCATCAGGTCGGCCAGATTCGCGACCGCTGGGAGGTGGACCTGACGACCTGGCAGCCGCCGCCCCTACAGGAGAGCCCCGAGAGCAAGGGAACCGAAGGCGAGGCTTCCGCGGCCGAGGCCGAGGTGGCGGCCCGCCTTCAGGGCCTGTCGGGAGACACGGATCCGGGTGAGGCCGCAGAGGGTGGAGAGATGCCTGCTCCGATGACCGCCGGAGAGTCGGCCAACGCCCTGCGCGAAGCCCGACAAAATGCCGAATGGGCACACGCCCCCAAGGAGGCTCGGCAGAGCGAACTTTCGACCATTCAGAAGGCGCTGGAATCCCTGGGCGAAGTCAACGTGGGCGCGATCGAAGAGCACGAGGAACTGGCCGAGCGCTTTCGTTTTCTCTCGGAACAGCAAATCGATCTCGAGCGGACCATTGAATCCTTGCGCGAAGCCATTGCGCGCATCAACCGCACGAGCCGGAAGCGCTTCCGAGACACCTTCGAAGCCGTGAGCAAGCGTTTCTCTGAAAATTTCCCCCGGCTCTTCGGCGGTGGTAAGGCCAGCCTGCAACTCACCGAAGTCGAGGATGTTCTGGAAGCCGGTATCGACATCATGGCCATGCCTCCGGGCAAGCGGCTGCAGAATGTGAACCTGCTCTCGGGCGGCGAGAAGACGATGACCGCCCTGGCTCTGCTGGTGGCGATTTTCCAGGTGCGCCCGTCGCCCTTTTTCCTCCTTGACGAGGTGGATGCTGCGCTGGATGACGCCAACGTGGGTCGCTTCAACAGCTTGATCACCGATATGGCCGCTGTTTCACAATTCCTGGTCATCACCCACAACAAGCGGACCATCGAGGTGGCCGATGTTCTCTACGGTGTGACCATGGAGCAAAAGGGCGTCAGCAAGCTGGTCGGGGTGGAACTGAGCTAGCTGAAGGATTCCGGCTCTTCCTCGTCTGGGGTTCTTCCTAGTCTGGGGTTGGCGTCGGAATGGAGTGGCTTCGTCGGGGTCGTTCTCTATCCTCCGGCGCCTATGGAACCGAACCCGTACTGGATCTCTCCCGATTTTTTCGACCTGTTGATCGAGCACGCGCGTCTGCTGGCCGTCGGACTGCTCCTGGCCCCCGGGCTCGTGGCACTCCTGGTGGAGCGCTTGACGCGAAAGACCCGGCCCCCGGCCGTGGTCGAGGCGCCCCCGCCCAGCGAGGCGGTTGAGCGCGCCCCAACGGCTCTGGACCAAGAGCCCGCCCCAACGCCTCTGGGCGAAGAGCCCGCCCCAACGCGGGTTTCCGGTACCGAGGTCGACGTGCGCGTCGAGGTCGACGACGCCTCCGAGGCGTGCGGGGAGGGCCGCGACACCGCGCTGCTCGCCTGGAAAGGA
>CAWVXN010000551.1:0-2398 GCA_963933695.1 uncultured Myxococcales bacterium
GGTGATCCCCGTGGAAAACAGCATCGAGGGCGCCATCAATCCCACCATGGATGCCATGATGGAGAGCGAGGTGGTGATCTGTGGAGAGGTCATGCTCGAGGTCTCCCAGAATCTGCTCTCCCAAACGGGTAGTCTGGATGACGTTCAGGTCGTGGCTTCAATTCCCCAGGCCGTCGCGCAATGCCGGAATTGGTTGGGCGCCAAGCTGCCCCTGACCGAGGTCCGGGACACGCCGAGCACCGCGGCGGCGGCTCAACTCGCCGCTTCGGACCCGTCGGTGGCGGCGATTGGAAGTGCCGTGGCGGCGGATGTCTACTCGCTGAACTTTGTGGCCCAGGATATCGAGGACCAGCGGGGAAACACCACGCGTTTCGTGGTGGTGGGCAAGGACACTCCTGAGCCGAGCGGAAACGACATGACTTCGGCGGCTTTCACGGTTCGACGAGACAAGGCGGGGGCGCTCTATAGCCTCCTTAAGCCCTTCGCGAAACACGAGGTCAACCTGGCCGCGGTTCAGTCCAGGCCCATGAAGGGGAAGCCCTGGGAATACGTCTTTTTTATCGACATGGAGGGGCACGAGTCCAACGAAGCCGTCAGCCGGGCGCTCGATGAAGCCGCGAGCTACGCACACTCGTCCAAGATCCTCGGCTCTTTTCCCCGGGCAGCTGAGTCGACCCGGGGACAACTGGGGAGGGGCAGGTCCGTATGAGTATCGAAGGACTGGTGAATCCCCATATTCGTAATCTGAAGCCGTATTCGCCCGGAAAACCCATCGAAGAAGTCGAACGCGAATTGGGTATCCGGGGCTCGGTCAAGCTCGCCTCCAACGAGAACCCCCTGGGCCCGTCGCCCCGGGCGCTGGAAGCGCTTGGGGGCTGCACGAGCGCGGTGCACCGCTATCCCGATGGCAGCTGCTTCGCCCTGCGTGAACGCTTGGCTGCCCGCATGGGCCTAGCTCCGGATCAGTTCGTCTTTGGCTCCGGCGCCGACGAGGTGCTGGAACTCCTGGCCAAGACCTTTCTTTCCCCAGGAGACCGGGTGGTCATGCCCTGGCCCTCGTTTGCCATGTACCCCTTGGTGGCGCGCGGAATGGGCGCTGAGCCAATTCTTGTTCCCCTGACCGACGCGATGGAGCACGATTTTCTCGCTCTGGCGAAGGCGGTCGGGGAGGGCGCCAAGATGGTGATGCTCTGCAACCCCAACAACCCCACCGGAACGAGTTTCGGTGCCGGGGCCCTGGCCGATTTCGTTTCCGAAATCCCCAGCGACGTGGTGTTGGTGATCGACGAGGCCTATTTCGAGTTTGTCCGCTGCACGGATTTCCCCGACAGCTTGGCGCTGATCGCCGAGCGACCCGCGACCATCGCCCTGCGCACGTTTTCCAAAATTTATGGGCTGGCGGGACTCCGAGTAGGCTACGGCATATCGGATCCAGAATTGATCGGTTACCTGGATCGGGCCCGGCACCCGTTCAATGTCAACAGCTTGGCCGAAGCGGCAGCCCTCGCGGCGTTGGATGACGACGAGCACGTGCGGAGAACCCGGGAGATGAACGCGTCGGGGATCGAGTACCTCAACCGGGAGCTTGGGAATCTCGGCTATCGCGTGTGGCCCACGGATGCCAACTTTGTATTGGTGGAAACGGGCGCTGGCTACTACGACGCTCTGCTGCGCCGTGGGGTGATCGTCCGCCCAATGGCCGGCTTTGGGCTCGGTAATCACATCCGCATCTCGGTGGGGACCGCCGAAGAAAACCAGGTTCTGGTCAAGGCCCTTCAGGCCATTGAGGAGGGCGGGAGCGCCGTCGCCGCCGGGGGGGCGTCATGAGACGCACCTTCAATCGAGTCGCGATCCTGGGCTTGGGCCTGCTGGGGGGATCCGTTGCCCTGGCCGCACGGCGAGCCGGTGTCGCCCGGTATCTGGTGGGCAGCGGTCGTCGCCAGGCCCCCTTGGAGCGGGCTGTCGCGAATGGCGTGGTGGATGAAGTCGCGGGGATCTCGGAGGCTGTGGCAGGAGCCGATCTGGTTGTGCTGGCCACGCCCGTGGGTGCGATGGAGGCGATCCTCGCTGAAGCGGTGCCCGCTCTGGCGCCCGACGCGCGGATTACTGACGTGGGCAGTGTGAAGGGCAGCCTTGCGGACCGACTGCCAGGCCTACTGCCTGAGGGAGTCCACTATGTGGGTGCTCACCCCATGGCGGGAAGCCACGAGCGCGGGGTCGAGTTCGCTGTGGGCAATCTCTTTGAGGATTCCTGCTGTGTGATCTCGCCTTTGCGGTCGACTCCGGTTGAGGCCAGGAACGATGTCGCGAATGATCTCAAGTCGAAGCACGAGTCCGCTATCTGAGATCTCATAGCACTAGCAGCAGCTCACGGCTGGACATTAGGTGCTCACCTCAA
>CAWVXN010000552.1:0-2397 GCA_963933695.1 uncultured Myxococcales bacterium
GCGCGGCCGGGTAGAGGCCATTGAGACTGCGCTCAAAAACGAATCCGCCGGACTCCTCGTCGAGGGGCCCGATCAGGCCGCTGCATTGGCCGACACCATCGCGGCCGAACACGTCAACCTCGCCGTGAAGGACCCCGAGGCTTGGCTGGGCCGCTTGCGCAACGGGGGCGAATTCTTCCTCGGACACCAGACCCCGGTGGCCGCCGGCGATTACTACGCGGGCCCCAGCCACTGCCTGCCCACGGGCACCACAGCACGTTTTGCCAGCGGCATCAGTGTCTACACCTTTCTCAAGCGAAGTGGCACTGTTCACTATCGCAACGGAATGCCCGACAAGGCCATTGATGCGATCGCCCGGTTGGCCGAACTCGAGGGACTCGATGCCCATGCCGCGTCGGCACGCATCCGCCGAAACCATTCCTAGTCCCCGCTTCTCGCTCTTTCAGAATGTCGCAGCCACGACCCGGAACTCGATGCCGTAATCCTGAAGGCTCTTCTCTCCGGCCTCGGTCACCGAGAGCAGTCGATAGCCATAGATCAATTCGAAACGGAGTCGGGGCGAAGGCGACCACACAGCCTCCACGCCAATGCTCGCAAGGTTGACCGGGCTCCCCGTGTCTGCGCGGGGTTCACTCCACGAGCGCCCACTATCCACAAAGGGGCCAACTCGCAGAATCGTGCGACCCGATGGAGCGCGCAGAACCGGGATCCTTGCCTCGAAGCCGAGAGAATAACCATTGTCCCGAACCTCTTGGTTTTCCCGGTACCCCCGCACGCTGAACCGGCCGCCCACCGAAAAGCGCTCGAAGGGAAGCAGGGGATCCAGTGCCAGTTGGACATTGGCACGCAAGAACAATTCCACCCCACTGCCTTCCAAGCGGCGCAACCACTGGGCCTGGCCCAGCCAGGACACAAAGTCGGCTCGGTCGGAGGAAGGCGCCGAGGTGGCGCCCAGTACATTCAGTCCAAAATTCCAGGTGGAGCGAAAGCCAAAGGCGTCGTTACCCGTCTGAGCCGAGAGACTCTGGGAAAAGCGCAGGACAAAATCGCGCAGCTGACCGTCGGCCCCAGCAGCCTCGGAAAATGCAAAGGGGAAACCGAGAACGGTTGATTGACTCTCCCGCCATTCGGCCCGCAGGCCCGCATCAATTTGGTAGTTGCTCCCTTGCCAGATGGGCTGAGAGAGCGTGAGCGCCGCCGCCAAATAGCGCGTCCGAATATCCAAAACTTCGAGGCTCGGCTCCACGATCGTCGCCTCGCTGTAACGAAAATCGCCCCCCAACCCGGTCCCCCAGTCCCCTACCGGAATCTGGTAGTCGAATTGAAAATCGGTCAAACCCTCGGACAGACCCACCATCATGCCAAAGCGATCGCCCCATCCCGCCAGGGGGTTGAGAACGCCGACCCCGAGGTAGCCCCCCATTTCTCCGATCGTCGGGTTAAAGAGGTTGCCCACATCGATGCTGGCATTCAGCCGCGGAGCTTCCCTCACCTCGGCGAACAGAATGGCCTTGTCCCGAGACACGCCCGGGCGGACGGTGGCCCGAATCGAGCGGATACCCGGCTCCGCGCGAAGGACCTGAATCCTTGCCTCGAGATCAAAGGCGTTCAAGGGTTGGCCCGGAGGACCTCGCAAGCCCTCGCCCAGGTAATCCGCCGAGTACCCACGGTTCCCCGTGACCACCACGTCCGACAACTGCCCCTCCACGATCCGCACCCTGAGAACCCCGCCCACGAAATCCTGATCGGGCAAAGTGGCCCAGCTGTTCGCGTAGCCCGCATTCACGTAGGCCCGGGTCAGCGTGTCCTGAAGGGATTGCAGGTCCTCGCTCCCTAAGGGCCGACCGATATAGGGCCGGCTGAGTTCGGCCAGGGCCGCCGGGGGAAGAACCGTGTTGCCCTCGACTTCAATCCGGCTCACCTCGATGCGAAGCCTGGCACCCGGGCTCGGGGCGAGCGGGGCGGCGGGCAGTGCCACCGGGTCGGTTTCTTGGGACACGGGGGGTTCGGGGAGAACCAGCGGGCGACTGCCCGGGAAGTCTGGAAAATTTGGCGATTCCTGGGCCCGGGCCGGAGCCCCGGCCTCGACCAGGACCAAGACCAAGCCCAGCAGAAGACTCCGGCCCAGCGCCCGGGCGACGCGGAGCCGGGGCTCGCGCGCGGTCGCAAACGTCGCCATCAGGCTCGGCCCTTCCTGGATTCCACAGCTGAGTCCCTCCCTCGCCACCACCGGGGTGCCAATGGATCGGGCCTTCCCCGCGGAGAGTATGCCCAACGGATACCGGATTGGCCCACGGCCCAACGCATTCGGGGTCGGGCCCCGACGACCCTCCCCGGGGCTCGTTGCCGATTACGCCACAGCCTCTACGCTCCCGCCTTCACCGTTCCCAGCCTCCC
>CAWVXN010000553.1:0-2396 GCA_963933695.1 uncultured Myxococcales bacterium
CGGCATAGAACCATTTTTCACTCACGGCTCAGGTCACTCCCTGCTCAGGTCACTCCGGGGTGGGTTGGACGGCGCTGCATGATAGACGTCGTAGCGAACGAGTTTGCCCGAGTGACTGTCCGTCCGAGGGCCGGGGAGTACCGGCGCGCCCGGCGGGCGCTTGACCACAACTCGCCGAGCCCCGCTGGCCAGGGCCGCGGCGAGCAGCTCCGTGTCGCTGGAGTCCGTGCCCACCAAGCGCCGAAGCAACTGGATCTCGATCCGCGGGAGGGCGGCTTTCGTGCGCGGGGGGGCGGGGTACATGGGGTCGATATAGATCGCGTCGGGCGGCGTGTCGAGTTGGCCCAGGTGTTCTCGGGCATCGGCGCAGCAAATTTGGATTCGCCCAGCGGCCTCCTGGAGTTGAGGGTCCGCCAGGGCGCGGGTGCGTCCGTCCTCGAGAAGGGCCGCCATGACGGGCGAGCGCTCGAGGGCGAGGACGCGATGGCCGAGGGTCGCCAACGCGAAGGCGTCGCCACCAAACCCCGCAGTGGCGTCCACGACGAAGCCCGGCTTGCGCCCGATAGCCCGGGGAAGGGGTTGGCCCGCCAACGGCCGCCCGCCCCCACGGACTTCGCCGCGGATCGACCAGTCCACCCGGGCGTAGCCCGCCCGTCGCTCGCTTCCCGCCCACAGTTCAAGGCCCCGGGCCCCGGCCACCAGCACCAGGTGTTCGGGGCTCACATCGCCGGGTCCGCACAGGGGCAGACCCAGTCGACGAGCAAGTTCGGCGCTCAGGCTTCGCGCGTCCTCCTCGCCGGGAAGGTTCAGGATCGCCACGGGGGCCTGGAGATCGCCACCGGTGACGCGAGTGGGCCCGGGGGTCTCAACGCCCAGCGGCGGCATCCTCATTCTCCCAGAGCGACAGCACCTGGCCGCGGTCGGGCCGGGTTCTTCCCTCCAAGGTGTCCTGATAGACCGGATTAATGGCTTCGCGCCCGTACCGGCGCTCCACCCGAAGCCACGCGGGGCTGGCATCTCGGAAAGCGGTCCAGCCCGCGCTCAGGCGTTCGTGGAAACCCGAGGCCCCCCAGTCGCCCACGCGCTTCTCCGCCTGGGCGGGGGCGAAAAAGAACTCGCGCTCGGGGCCGGGCAGGGCGTCGTCATTGGGGCTCTCCTCCCAGTGGGTGACTCCGATGCGCTGGCTATGGCGCAACTGGCTACCGAAGTGGGTGTGGATCGCCCGGGTGATGCTGTCGCTTCCCGCCATGTCGACAAAGACCACGGGCCGGGTGGCCGGTAGGGAGTCGATGGCGCCGTATTCCACCACCTGGTCGTAGCAGCCCAGGCTCTTGACGAAATCCAGGTTGCCCGATGAGGTCAGCCCGATGGGTTGGGCCGAGCCGGTTTGCTTAAGGCGCGAGGCCAGGGCGATGGAGGTCTTGCTCGAAGCGCTGGAGATGAGCACCGCTTCGGCGCCGTACAGGCCGTTGTCGGCCAGGGAATCCTCCGAGAGAAAGGAGGTCATGAAGAGCCCGCGCATCAGGATCATTTCGTCTTCGTGTTCCGCCGAATAGAGCGGGTCTGTGTCCACGGGGGTGTATTGGTTGTAGAACAGCGAAAGGTCCGCACGGTGGGCGGCGCCGTCCACGATGGAAGTCGCGCTGGCCGAGGCCGGCTGGATGCAAAGGTAGTTGGACATGGGGTAGAAGCCGAAGCAGCGGGTTCCCACTGCGACATCCGGGTGGGTGGAGGCCACGACGTCGCCGTACCCCATAGTCGGAAGGCGGCCCCAGCCCTCCTCGGCGGGGAAGAAGCGCCAGTAGCCCAGCAGATCTCCCGCCGCCGCGTAGGTGATGTTGTTGGCGGTGAATGCGAAGCGGTCGACTCGGAAGAGGACCTCGCCCGGGGCCAGGTCGGCTGAGATTGTTCGTTCTTGAAAGCGGGTTTCCCGCCACTGGGCTTTGTTGACTTGGAAATCGAGGTTTGCGAGGTCAGCCATCGGTCGTTGCTCCGGGTGATTCAGGCGTGCCCCGGTGTCTGGGGGAGAGCCGGTGAAGGGAAAAGTTTGTTTCGTTGAGGCAAGAGTTTGTTTTGTTGAGGTGTTGTCGTTGAGGTGTTGTCGAGGAGGGCATTTTCCGGGGAGAGCGTCTGACTCCACCGGGGTCCTATCGTATTCCTCCGCATGGGGTGTGTCCACGACCGCTGTCCACGGGTTTAGATTTCCGCCTGCAAGCCCGGGTGGGCTGGGCGATAGTCTCGCCGTCTCCCCAGGCCGCAGCGAAAGAAAGAGGACAAAGTGACCGAACTTGTGATGGAGTCGCCGCGCGCGCGGCCTGTTCGTTTTGACCGCGCATCCCGAAGGCTGCCGGGTGCTCGCCCAACGCCAGATTGAGCGGGCCGAGGCCGCGTTCGAG
>CAWVXN010000554.1:0-2379 GCA_963933695.1 uncultured Myxococcales bacterium
GGCCCGCGGCTCCCGATCGAATCCCCCCGGCGTAAACCGAACGCCCTGGCCCCCGAGCCACTCCACGGCGGCGGCGAGGTCGTCGATCCACAGGCCCACGTGGTTGAGGGCCGGTTCGTGAACCTTCGGACGCTGATCGGGATCGAGGGGCTGCATCAGATCCACCTCGATTTTCAGCGGTCCGCTGCCAGCCTCGCAAATATCCTCATCGACGTTTTCGCTTTCGCTCGTGTAGCTACTGACGTAGCGGAGCCCCAGGGTGTCCACCCAAAACCTCCGCAGCCGGGCCTTGTCCAAGCCTCCCACGGCGATCTGCTGCAGGCCCAGAACACGGAAGGGACGGTTGGATGCCATTGGATTCTCCTTGACGGATCCCGGGGATCCGGGGTTCTAGGAATCGGCCACTGTGGGCTTATAGCCCCGGGCCAGTAAATAACGCTCGCTGCTGCCTTTACGCGTCGCGGCGGCCCGCACGGTCTTGGCACTGGCAAAGCAGGCGCGCATCCGGCGCTGGAAATTTTGCGCCTCGGGACACTCCAGCAACTTGACCAGGAGGTCCCCATCTTTCCGAAGTAAAAGGGGAATAATCACTTCCACCGCCTCGAGAATGCGCTCCTCGGCCGCGCGGTCCGTCTCGCGAACCCCGGTCAGCTTGGGCGCCGCATCCGAGAGCAGAACATCGCAACGCCCCTCCAGATGTATGCGAAGTTGTTCGCAAATCTGGGCATCCTCGATATCCCCCACGAAAGAGATCACGTTCGCATTGTTGAGGGGCGGCTCAACGGGCGCGAGATCGACTCCCACCACCCGCCCCTGGGCGCCCACCGCTCGGGAGGCTTCCTGGAGCCAGCCCCCGGGCCAACAGCCGAGATCCGCAACCCGCTGGCCGGGCTTGAGAATCCGATGGCCGCTCTGGAGCTCGGCCAACTTGTAGACCGCGCGCGAGCGAAAACCCTCGCGTTTGGCCCGTTGGTGGAAATGGTCCTTGCGATCGTAGCGGGCGACGGGGCGGCTACTTGATCGCCGCGCGAAGCTTGACCAAGGCCTTGATGTGACCGGGCACAGCGCCGCGCACGAATACGAGGTTGTTCTCGGCGTCCACGCGAATCACTTCAAGATTCTGCACCGTGACCCGCGCATTTCCCATCTGGCCGGCCTGACGACCGCCCTTGAAAACCCGGCCCGGCGAAGCACCCGCCCCGATTGAACCGGGGTGCCGGAAATACTCGTGGGTTCCGTGGGTCCGCTTCTTGATCTTGAAGCCGTGGCGCTTGACCACGCCCGCGAACCCCCGACCCTTGGAGGTCCCAATGACATCGACGCGTTGTCCCGCCTCGAAGAGACCCGCCTTCAACTCCTGGCCAATCTCGAGACCCTCGGCCTCCTCGGAGGTGAGCCGACTCTCGAGGAGAAAGCGCTGGGGCTCGACCCCTGCCTTGGCGAAATGGCCGAGAGAGGGCTTGTTGAACAGGTTTTCGCGACGTTCGCCGAATCCGAGTTGGACCGCCGTGTAGCCGTCGGGACCGTCTTCGCGCTTGATTTGGACCACGGTGTTCGGGCCCGCCTCGAGGACGGTTACGGGTACCGCTTCGCCCGCATCGGTAAATACTTGGGACATGCCGAGTTTTCGGCAGAGAAGTTCGATGGACAAAATTGGTTCTCCTGGCTCCGGATTGGACCGGCCAATGGCCGTTCTTCGCGGGCCGCAACGGCAGGTCTGACCTGCCGGATCTTTCGCCGCATTCCCCGACCGATAGGCCCGAGGCGGCGCGTCTTGCGGTTCCTTTTTCTTATTTCTTATTTCTTAGATCTTATTTCTTAGATCTTGTTTCCTGGGTGGCCAAATTTCCGAGTCCGCGATAACTGTCGAGGCACCCTGCGCGGCCCATGGACCCCCAGCACCCGAGACACCGTCCCGGTTTTGGGCGCCGCAATATAGAGAGGCATACCCGCCATGTCGAGCCATCCGGAAAGCTCGCCCTTTCAGGGTGGAATTACGCCCAATTCGGCGCCCGGCTCCGTCCGATCCCGGAAGCCGGCAACCGGGGAGTCATGTTCCCACCCGGGAGACCGGCTTTGAGCCCCCACGGCCTCCGGCCCGCGCTGATCCTGGCCCTGGACGGCGCCACTTTCGACGTTATTCGGCCGCTCATTGCCGCCGGGCGAATGCCTCACCTCGCCGCCTGGATCCAGGCGGGACACTCGAGCCCCCTACCGTCCACCACGCCCCCGGTGACCTTCCCCGCGTGGTCTTCCTTCATGACTGGCCTGGAACCTGGCGATCACGGCATCTTCGACTTCTCCCAAAAGGTGCCGGGCCGCTACCGGATTCGCTTCGTGAACGCCGGCGATCGCCGGGGCGAGTCGATTTTTTCCGCC
>CAWVXN010000555.1:0-2363 GCA_963933695.1 uncultured Myxococcales bacterium
GTCGATTAGGGGAGAGGTAAACCGATGATGGCCGTAGATCCCTAGATGGTCCGCGCGAAGGGTGTCCACGGAGATAAGCAGGATCGTAGTCGGCCGGGGCGGCTCCTCCCGGAGCCCCGTGCCCACACCCACACCCAAGCCCAAGCCCACTGCTACGGCTATCACTAGCCCTAAAACAAGGAGCCAACCCGCTCGCCGGCGAGTCAAGGGTTCCACGCTGGAAGCGTCCGGTCGAAACGCGATCCAGCGCTGTCGATCGCCAGACTAATCTGCGCTCACCACGATGGCGATCAAGGTCGGGTTTTCCTGGTCCCCCGAAAAATGAGTCAACACGATGGTCAAATCGCGGTCGCCTTTCCTGCCCTCAAGCGTCACTATATTCGACATACGCTGAACCAAGTGGTTGTCCCAACCCAGCCGCGGCAATTCTTCGTTGAGGAAACCAAGCACATCCTCAACTGAATCTTGAGAACCGAACATTATGTTGATCTTGTCACCCTCGACGAAAACCTTGCTAGGGGCCGTACCCGGGAAAACCGGCGCGTCCGCGGGATAGAAATCAGGCATTTCAATCTTGACGGCGAGTTCTGCCTCGACATTGGACGGCCTCGCCGAAGGAATTGAAGGCATGACGGGCTCAGCCCACTTGCTCTCCTCGCGTGCCGGCTCGCTCTGGGCTGCGGGAGCAGAAGGGGCTTCGGGTGCATCTTCGCCACCGCAAGCCAGAAGCAACCCTGAAAATCCAATGGTCGCCAGAAGAATCCCTGTCATCGTAAATCTTGAAATCATTTGTTTACTCCGTCACCAATTAAAAAGAGCGTTGAGTCCGACCCGCCCATCAACGCGCGCCGATGGGCGTTAAGGCGTGATCTCCCCCAACGAGAGGCCGCACGAGAGTCGGTCCACTCAAGGGAATCTGAGGCGGGAGTCTATGTCCCCATGTGTTGAATGGGCAAGCGTGAGAAGCAAAACAATTCTGTCCCGGGGGGATGCGGGCTCGGTCGCCCGGGTTCACCGGGCGCTTGGACTTTCTCGCTCCAATACCTCCCGCTAGAATCGCGCGATGCGGATTATCCCTTTCGGTGCACTTCGGGCTTCCGCAAGCGCACTCGCCGTCGCAGCCCTCACAGCCCTGAGCTTCCTGGGCGGCGGCTGGGGCTGCAGCGGGGCCAACGAGCCAGTGGCTCCCTCCCCAGCCCCTAAATTCATCGTCCTGATCTCCCTGGATACACTTCGAGCCGATCACCTCGGGACCTATGGGCACCATCGGCCCACTTCGCCAGTTCTCGATGCTTTCGCGGCGGGAGGGACCACGTTTGAGGACGCGAGCTCGACGGCGCCTTGGACCCTGCCCGCTCATGCATCGATGCTGACCGGGCTATACCCCCTCAGCCACCGGGTACTCACCTTTGACACCGCCCTTCCAAAGGAGATACCGACCCTGGCCAACGTTCTGGGCGCAGCCGGATACCGGACGGCGGCGGTCGTGAACTCGACTTGGCTCAAGAGAGATCGATACGGAGTCACACGAGATTTCGAGCAATATCTCTTCGTGGACGACACCCAGGATCGTCGAGGGCCCAACACATGGATCACCGATCAAGCCGTCGAGTGGCTCACCGAAGACGAGGAGCGACCTCTGTTTCTTTTCGTCCACTACTACGATATCCACACCGACTACACGTCCCTCCCCGAATATGAGAGACTTTTTGTCAGCCCCTACACGGGGGAGGCCGACGGAACGGCGTGGCAGATCGCCCGGGCAAGTCTCGAAAAAGACTACCTCGACATGTGCCGGAAGAACTACGACCCGCAAAAATGCCGTATAGGAACCCCCGAGAATTTCCTCGCCATCGATCACTCCCTCGAAACCATAGAATTCGATGAGGATGACATTCGACATCTCGAGGAACTCTATGACGCAGGAATCCGTCAACTGGACAACGAGTTGGGCCGCTTTTTTTCTCTGCTTAAAGAAAAGAACCTCCTCGAAGACACGCTGATCATCATCACATCGGATCATGGAGAGGAGTTCTTCGACCACGGCCGTATGGATCACTTTCTCACGATGTACCAAGAAATTCTTCGGGTTCCCCTGATCTTCCACGGCCCAGGCGTGCCCGCCGGTCGACGCATCGAGACACCCGTCTCCCTGGTCGACCTTGCGCCCACGATCCTTTCCCTTGCCGGGGTAGACTCCGATTTTGTCACGGACGGACTCGACCTCTCGCCTCTTCTCCGAGGCGATGCTCCCCCTGCTTTCAACGAAAGAGAGATCTTCGGAGAGGCATCGGGCGGGCTCACCTACGCCCTGATGATGGACCAAATATTTCCCATCTTCCGGTCGATTCGAGTGGGAAATC
>CAWVXN010000556.1:0-2360 GCA_963933695.1 uncultured Myxococcales bacterium
CCACCGCGTCCTGCCACTCGCCCGGTGCCGTGAGATCCCCGGAAAGCCAAGTCATCCCCGGGATCCGGGCCTGCCCTCTCGCGCTTCGGCTATGGGCAAGCACGGTGCAGCCCCCAGCCAGAAGAGCGTCGCAGAGCCGCGAGCCCACCAGCCCCGTTGCCCCGGTCACGAAAATCGTGCGGCGGGCAGGATCCACGCGCTCAGCCCGGTCCAGGTCCCACCTCATCGTCCAAGCGAATGGAGACGGCCTCGGTTTTACGTGCGGGGTCGAAGGCCAGAGCCAGAAGTTCCCGGGCCACGTAGCCCGCCGAGTTGAAGCTGTTGTCGCGCTTCATCTCCATGAAGCGATCGAGAGCCGGGAAGCGATCGGCGGGGGTCGAACGAATCAGAGCCTGCATCTCGGTATCCACCACCCCGGGCGCAACCGAGTGCGCGCGCAGCCCCACCGAGGCCTCCTCGGCGGCCACCACTTCGGTCAAGCGCTCGAGGGCGGCCTTGCCGGCGCAGTAGGCGCCCCAGCCCTCGTAGGCCCCCCAAGCCGCTCCCGAAGAGATATTGATCAGGACGCCGCCGCCCCCCTGGCTGCGCCGGTGGCGTACGAAGCTCCGCGTGCCGATAAAGGCCCCGGTCAAGTTGATGTCCACGTGTTCGCGAAACTCCGCGACCTCGGTCTCGCGCACCGGCGCGATGGGGACCAGGATTCCCGCGTTATTGATCCATAAATCGATGGGTCCGAAGGCCTCCGCCACGGACTCGGTAAAGCCGTCCACCGCGGCTTCATCACGAATGTCCAACTGTGCGGCGTAGACGCCCTCGCGCCCAGCCAGGGGAGACACGCCCCGGGCGCACAGCCCAAGGCGAATGCCTGCCTCGGCGGCCTCTTCAGCGATGGCCGCACCAATTCCGCGACTGGCTCCCGTGATGACCGCCGTGCGGCCCGTCCATAGCGTGTGGGACATGCTTCACTCCGTGATGGCTGCACCGGACCCGGCCGAGGATTCCACCGCCGCCGCCCGGGAAAGGCGCGAAAAATCTGCCCCAGTGGGGTTCTGAAAGAGCCGTAGGCCGAATTCCGGGACCATTGAAAAAATATGATCGAAAATATCCGACTGGATCGCCTCATAGCGTGTCCAGTCCTGGTCGTTACTAAAACAGTAGATCTCGATGGGGAGGCCACTGGCGGTGGGTGCCAATTGCCGAACGATGAAGGTATAACCGCTCTCGTAAATTTTCGGGTGGGCCGCGAGGTAAGCGTGCACGTAGGCACGGAAGGTTCCCACGTTCGTGAGCCGGCGAATGTCGGCGTTGATCTCGGGGTTTCGATTTTCTTCTCTGTTGTAGCGCTCGATCTCCGCGGACTTCTCGGTGAGGTATCCGCGTAGGAGGCCCCATTGCTCCAGGCCCCCCACCTCCTCTGGGCTGAGAAAACGGATACTGGTCAGGTCCAGGGGAATCGAACGCTTGATCCGTCGCCCCCCGGAATCTTGCATCCCGCGCCAGTTCTTGAACGATTCGGCAATAAACTTGTATGTGGGAATCGTTGATATGGTCTTGTCCCAGTTCTGCACCTTCACGGTGTGCAGGGCCACATCGATCACATCCCCGTCCACCCCGGCCTGGGGCATCTCGATCCAGTCGCCGAGTTGGATCATATCGTTGGTCGCGATCTGGACGCTGGCAACCAGGGAGAGAATCGTATCCTTGAACACCAGGAGCAGGACCGCCGCCAGGGCGCCGATCCCCGAGAGGAAGATCCAGGGCGACTTGTCGAGTAGGGTGGCCACCACCGCCAAGCTGGCGGTGGCATAGATGAGGATGTTGACGACCTGCAAATACCCCTTGATGGGACGCTGACGATATTTCTCGCTCTGGGAATAGATGATATTCAGCGCATTCAGCGCCGAGGAGGCCGCGACGGCCACGGCCACCACAACCATCGCGATGGCGAGCCGCCGAATCAGGGAATCGACACTCTCGGGCACGTTGGGAATCAGGGCCTCGCCGTAGTAGATCACCAGGGCCGGGGCGATATGGGCCAACCGGGAAAAGACTCGGGCCTCGGCAAAGGCGTCGTCCCAGGTGTTGGTGGTCCGGGCGGCCGCGTGGCGCATGACCGCCGAAAGTCCCCAGCGCGCCATGCCGTAGACGATCCCGCTCAATATCAACAGAGCAATCAGGTACGCAGCCGTTTTTACCCACTCACCGCTTAACCATTCCGGCATGCCGTGTTCGTCTCCCCCTCTGCGCGCGTGTGCGGGCGTGTGCGGGCGTGAAGTGACCCCGCAAAAACTTCGGGCTGAGTTTATCCGATCCCCACATCGTTGCCTGCTTGGGGTCGTGCACGCCCCTTCGTACGCCCC
>CAWVXN010000557.1:0-2349 GCA_963933695.1 uncultured Myxococcales bacterium
GCGCGAGAGCGCGTAGAAATCCAGGTCCTCGTTGTAGTAGAGGGGCGCTTCGTCGCGTAGCCGTTGCCAGATGGGATGCGGGCTGGCATCGATCTCGTAGTCGTAGGGATCGTAGTAGGGGCGGGTGGGTGCTTCGCTCATGATTTCAATAGAACCTGATATGGCCCAGGGGTTATTCGCGTGTGCGATAGGCGTGTGCGATAGGCGTGTGAGAGAGGATAGCCTCGTCTGGTGTAGACTGCTCCGCGGCGGCTGGGAGTCTGGGGCCGTAATGCATGTGGATCCGATGGTTGAGATGGCCGAACAGGATCCGGCAACTTGAGGGAGGGAAATGTGGAAGTCCTAGTGACGGAGCAATTCGCGGCAAGCGGCGAATCGGTTTGGGAACTCTTGCGTGATTTCGGAGGGATTCTGCGCTGGAATACCAACGGAATCGAATCGGTCAGTGTCGAGGGGGAAGGCATCGGGGCGGTGCGAACCATCGGGATTCCCGGAGGCATCCAACTCCAAGAGAAACTCGAAGCCCACGACGACGACGCCCGTTCGTTCAGCTACAGCTTTACGGGGAAGCCGGTGATTCCCTTTGAGGACTACTACGCGACCATGACCGTGGTAAAGGAAGGTGATTCCGAATGTCGGGTCGATTGGGAGTCAACCTTCAAACATCCCTCGATGGAAGAAGGTGCGGCGCGCGATCTCATAGTGGGAATCTACAAGGCGGGCTTTGCAGCACTCAAACAGACCGTAGAGAGTTGAACTTTTTCCCGGGACGCAGTTCCAGCGAGCGGACCCGAGTGGAGATTCATCCATGCTGAGCCACATCGATCACCTGATCATTGTCACCGATGATTTGGAAGCCGCCCAGCGGAAATGCATTGCCCTGCTGGGTCGCAGCCCGTCATGGGCGGGTGGGCACCCGGGTTTCGGCACGCGAAACGTAATTTTTCGCCTCTCCAATACCTATATCGAGTTGCTTGCGCCCGAGGCGGAGGCCCCGGTGGCCGATGCCCTGAAGGCATATCTCGCGGAGAAGGGCCCGGGCCTCTACGCCCTGGCTCTCGGCACGGCGGACGCCGATGCCGCGGTGAAGGCGATGCGGGAACGCGGCTTGTCTCCCTCGGCGCCGGTGGAGGGTCTGGCCCATGACGATCCGTCCGGGGCTTTTCGACGTTTTCGCAACGTCTGGCTTCCGGAGGAGGATACCCGGGGCGTGCGTATGTTCGTGATTGAGCACTTGTCCGAGCCCGAACTTCTTCCTCTTGCCCTTCCCGTGGCCGGGCCCGAGTCGGCGGTTGACCGTCTAGACCACGTGGTGGTGATGACCCGGGAACCGGATCGGGCGGTCGAGTTCTATGGTGAGCAACTCGGAATACGCCTGGCCCTGGATCGGACCTTTGAAAAACGCGGTTTGCGCCTGCTCTTCTTCCGGCTGGGCGGCACGACCCTGGAGATCAGCGCGCCGCTTCGTCCGGATGCCGAGTTGGGGGCGGGGGAGGCCGAGGCCGAAGCCGACCGACTCTGGGGTCTGGCTTATTCGGTTCCCGACGCAGTGGCCGCCCGGGCGAGAATGTTGGAGGCCGGCCTGAAAGTCAGCGAGATCCGGGAAGGACACAAGCCGGGCACCCGAGTTTTTACGGTCAGCGGAAATCCGTTGGGGGTTCCGACGCTTGTGATCGAACCCGTGGTCGCAAAAGTTGAAAGCCACGAGGGATTTGGGCACTCTGGTTGACCAACCGGGGAGATCGGAATGAACTGGGTCGATGAGCTCAAGCGCGATGCCAAAACCATCCTACCTTCCATTGTCGAGTTGCGAAGGGCACTGCACCGAAAGCCCGAGATTGGAAATGATCTCCCCGAAACGCGAGCCCTGGTATTGGAAGCCTTGTCGGGGCTGGATTTTGAGATCGAGGAGAGCGGGAGTACGACGAGTTTTGTTGCAACCCTGAAGGGCGAGTCGGCGGGACGCTGCGTCCTGCTTCGGGCGGATATGGACGCACTCCCCATGCCCGAGGACTCGGGCGTCGATTTTGCCTCGGAGAATCCGGGGAGAATGCACGCCTGCGGGCACGATGCACATACGGCCATGCTGGTCGGGGCCGCTCGGTTGATGGCGAGCCGCAGGGATTGCCTGGCGGGAGAGATCAAGTTCTTCTTCCAGACCGGGGAGGAGGGGCGCATGGTTCTGGACGAAAATGGCATGGTTCCCGGGATGCTTCTGCATGCGGGGGTGGCTCTTGAATTTCTCAGGGGCGGGGGGGCTCGATGAGCAGAACTGAATCGCCACCGGTTCGCTTCCCCCGTCGGCGAATGACCTTTTACTCGTTCTCCTTGATCCTGATTGGCTCCTTG
>CAWVXN010000558.1:0-2349 GCA_963933695.1 uncultured Myxococcales bacterium
GATGAAGGAACGGCGATTCTCGAGCAGGGAATCGAGCGGGTCGCCGAAGGCAAACGACAGATCAGTGATGTTCTTCTTAGGCACTATCGCTCCGTAGGCGACTCGGAGAACGCCACGAGAGTTCTGGAGAGGTCGACGGCCTTTGATTCGAGTGACCCCGAGCCGTGGCTTGCTTTATCCAATGCCCGTGGCCGAGTGAGTGATCTGCAGGGGGCACTAGAGGCTGCTGAGAAGGCGGTATTGGCGGATCCCACCAGTAACCTGGCGACTCTTCGAAAGGCCGAACTGTTGATCGATCTCGGCTTGCGCGGCGACGACGACGAGCAAGTCGCCGAGGCAGTTGCGCTCGTTGCAGCGGTGACGGCCAAGGACCCCTCGAGCGCCGAGGCGGCTTTTGTTCGAGGCAAAGCAGCGATTGCTACGGGCAATCCAGAAAAAGCGGTGGAAGCTCTTAGGGATGCGATCGCGGGAAAGCCCGATTGGGCGCAAGCCCATTTCGTGCTGGGCTCTGCCTTGTTGATGACACGGGACCTTCATCGATCCCGGGCCGAATTGGCGCGAGCGGTTGAACTCAATGCGGGGCTCATGCCGGCCCGGAAACTCCTGGCTCAAGTTCATGCCGAACTAGGTGAGCACGAGTACGCAATTCAGAATGGTCGGCGCTACCTCCAGGGGAAGCCTGAGGATGACGCAACGCGAATCCTGATGGCCCAGAGCATGGTGCGGCTGGCGATGTTCGACGAGGCCGCCGAAACCCTGGCGGAAATTCCAGAAGACCGACGAAATGTCGAGGCCTTGTTCGCAATCGGGCGGGTCTCCATGGCCCGGGGCAATGTTCGCGAGGCCCGGGAGGCGTTTGCTCTCGCGAACGCGGAACGGCCCCACGATCCCAATATCCTCAACTCGCTACTCGCCTTGCACGACGCCGAAGGACAGGTCGAAGCTGGGATTCAGTTGATCGATCAGGCCCTACAGGCCAACCCCGACTCGGCGGATCTCTGGCACGTCTTCGGCCTCGGGGGCGTTCGAATCCGGGATTTCGACGGCGCGATCACGGCTTTCCAGAAGGCCATCGAGTTGGAGCCCGGCCGAGTCGAGTCCTACAACCAACTGGCGCGTCTCTACGCGGCAGGTGGAAAACTCGACATGGCCCTTAAGCAGTATGTCCAGGCCAGCGAGACAAACCCCGAGAACGCGAGCATTCGCCATTTCCTTGGCGTTATGTACGAGATGACCGGTGACTCGAAGAAGGCGAGCGAACAATACGAACTCGCCCTGCAGATTGACGGCAATCTGGCCGAGACGAAAAACAACCTCGCCTACATGATGGCCGAAGAGGACCGGGATCTCGATCGGGCGCTCAAACTATCCCAGGAGGCCAAGGCTGCACTTCCGGATAGCGCCAGCGCGGCGGATACCCTCGGCTGGGTACTCTACAAGCGTGGTGTGCACTCGGCGGCCATCGGCTATCTACGCGAAGCCGTGAACGTGGCGGGGTCTGAGGATTCCGCCATCGGAGAAATTCGTATCCACCTTTCCCGAGCCTACGAGGCCTCGGGGGATCAATCCAAGGCCCTGGAGACTCTCCAGGCAGCCCTCGCGGATATCGACGGTCTGCGAAAGAGCGGAAAATTGGGCAAGGACGATCCTGCGCCCCCCTGGGCTGACCGGGTTCGGAGCGAAATCGAGCGGCTGCAGGCCGCGGGCTAGTCGCTTGCTCCCCGGTCCACGAACCGGGGTGATTGCCATGGGATTGAAAGATTTCCGGAAGATCGGGGCTCAAGGGACACGCACGGCTCGCCGATAACGGCCAAGAGCGTTTTTCATGCCGGTCCCGGTGAGTGCTGTTTGGCTGCTCTCAAAGCGGGGGAGATCTTGGCGTTGGCCAGACTCGAGAGGCTACGGGCGGTTCCGGGCTGTTCGACTTATCCTGAGCCCGCTGTGGGCCGCTCCGTGGCCGCGGCCAGCGCGAATTATGCCCCCTATAAATCCGGAGAACCCCAATGAGAGCATGGCTTTCCCTGATCGTTTTGACCCAATTTATCGTCTCGGGATTTGCTTACGCCGAGACGGACGCGGTGCCGGAGCCCGGTAAAACCCCGACGCTGTCGGCATCCCCGGACCCGACTCTTGGCCCCTGGGCTATCGATGAAAAGGGAAACGTGGGGCGCATTCATACGGTGGTTTCGGGCGACACGCTCTGGGATATCTCCGCATCGTATCTGGGGACGGCCTGGGTTTGGCCGGCGGTTTGGCACGACAACGATGAAATCGCAAACCCCCACCGCATCGCCCCGGAAGATCGGATCTGGATTACCGCCGGGGAAATCAAAAAGATCACCCGGGAGC
>CAWVXN010000559.1:0-2348 GCA_963933695.1 uncultured Myxococcales bacterium
GCTTCGTGGGCAACCGCATCCTGAGTGCACGTCAGGTCCAAGCCAATCGATTGATCATGGAGGGCGCGATGCCCTGGGACGTGGATCGGGTGCTCTTCGATTTTGGCTTGCCCATGGGGCCTTTCGCCATGAGCGATCTGGCGGGTCTCGACATCGGGTGGAACAAGGAAAAATCCAAGGGCGAGACAGTGCGCGACGCGCTTTGCGAGTTGGATCGTCGGGGACAGAAGACCGGAGCGGGTTTCTACGATTACGACGAGCGCCGAAATGCGACGCCTTCGCCCGTGGTCGAGAAGATCATCCGGGACTTTGCCGCGCGGGGGGGCAGCGAAGCTCGGGCAATTTCCGACGACGAAATACTCGCGCGCTGCGTGTATCCCATGATCAACGAGGGCATCAAGATTCTCGCCGAGGGCAAGGCGATTCGGGCTTCGGATATCGACGTCATCTGGATTAGCGGCTATGGCTGGCCCGCCTATCGCGGGGGCCCCATGTTCTACGCCGAGCAGGTTGGTCTCGCCCAAGTTCTCGGCCGCCTCCAAGAATTGGCGAAAGAGTATGGTGAGGCGTTCGCGCCGGCCCCTCTGCTCGAGGAGTTGGTGGCCCAGGGACAAAGCTTTCGCGATCGAGGCTTCTAATTGGCCGGGTTCGCCCGCAAGCACTTGGAGTGTTCGACGCCAGGCAGAGGAGAAAGTTAAAGATGAGCCAGTATGATCCTTTCGAGCGGGGTCCGTATCCGGCGGGCGTGCGCACGGTGGAGTGGACCGACCTTGCACGGGACCGGACGCTCCCCGTGGAAATTTGGTATCCGGCCAGCGAGGCCCATCGCGGCGAAGACCTCGACGAAGCGCATTGGGATCGGTACAAGCCCATGCCCCTGGCGCCCGAGGTCAGCCAGTGCGCCACCCGGGACGCCCAGGCCCGATCCGGCCCGCACCCCCTGATCGTTTTTTCCCATGGCTTCGGGGGTGAGCGGCGCCAAACCACTCATCTGTGTACCCATTGGGCAAGCCACGGCTATGTGGTGGTGGCCATGGACCACGTGGGCAACACCGCCATGGACATGATTGGGGCGGCCATGGGGGGTGAATCGCCGGATCCGGCCGAGCTGATCGCCGAGTTCATCGCGGATCGCCCGGCCGATGCTTCCTTCGTGATTGACGCGACCCTGGCTGGGGACGCAGGACTGACCATCGACCCAGACCGAATTGGAATCTCGGGCCACAGCTTTGGGGGGTGGACAACCCTGGCCACTACGGGCCGGGACACGCGGATTCGGGCGGCGCTCCCCCTAGCGCCCGCCGGGGGCCAGACGCCCCTGACGCCTCCGGGCTTTGCCGACGATATGGCCGATGCGCTGAGCTTGGCCTGGGAGCGCCCGGTAGAAACCCTCTACCTGGTGGCCGAGTTCGATACGTTGCTGCCCCTGGAAGGCATGCGCGACCTGCTCGCCCGGACGCCGGCGCCTTGCCGGGGTATCAATCTGCTCAACGCCGATCACTTTCATTTCTGCGACCGGGTCGAGCAGACCCACGATCTCTTTCAGACCATGGGGCCGATGCTGGCGGGGTCGATGCCATCCGCCGAAGGCGGGCCGGACATGACGGCGATTCTGGCCGGAATGAAGTCCAGTGGCGACCTCTGTCCCGGCGAGCACGCCTATGCGCTTCTTCAAGGTCTTGGGCTTGCCCACATGGATGCGTCTCTGAGGGACAATGCCGATGCCCAGGCGTTCATGGCTCAGGATCTGGTTCGTCTCATGGCGGATCGAGGCATTGCCGTCGAACTGCTCTGACCCGTCGGGTTAGTCGAGGACGATTTCAGGGTCTTCTACGTGTCGGGCCACGAGGTTCCAGAATCCCACCCGGCCGATGGCGGAGGAAGTGAGGTCATCGCGTGCGTAGCGCGCGGCTTCGGGGGAGATGGGTTTGGGATTTCGAACCTTCATGTGCACCTCGGCCACTCGCTCCAGGGCGACAAAACTTCCGACGGCTTCGTCGACTCGACTGGCCACAGTGAGCAGCCCGTGGTTGCGCAGCAAGACCGCGCGCTTGTCGCCCAGGGCTTCGGCGATTCGGCGACCGCCGTCGGTGCCTTGGATCTGTACCTCCTCATCGTCGAAGAGGGCGTGATCCTCGAAAAAGATGCAGGACTCCTGAGAAATCGGCTCGATGGGCCGGACTTCCGCCGAGAAAGGTGTTCCCCAACCGGTGTGCACGTGGGCGGCGCTGGCGGCGTCGGGCCGGGCCATCAGGATCGGGTGGTGGATGAAATACGCCGCGCGATTGACGAAACCCTCACCCTCGAGGAGTTTCCCGTCGGGCCCGACAAGGACTAGGTCGGAAACC
>CAWVXN010000560.1:0-2347 GCA_963933695.1 uncultured Myxococcales bacterium
GCGCCGGGTCCGCCCCGAAATGCTGGGGCCCGGCGTAGGGGCAAAGGTGCGGGGAATCATCGCCGAGTCCTGCGCTCTCGGGCGCGGAAGAAGCGCACCAGGGGGTCGACCACGCTCCCGGCGGCGTCGATGTGAATCAGGTCGATTCCGGAACCGGCCAACCTTTTTCGAATTCCTGTCACGCGCTGGTTCGCCTGCTCCGCCACGGCGGTCCGAAAAGCCGAAGAGCCGGCATCCACTACTCGGGTCGCACCGGTCTCCATGTCCTCGAGGGTGACCAAACCCACGGGGGGTATTTCGAGTTCTCGGGGATCGGTAATGAGCACCGCCACCACATCGTGCTTGCGGTTGGCGCTGCGCAGGGCCTGCTCATAGCCCTCGTCGATAAAGTCACTGACGACGAAGCACACGCTCCGCCGCTTGTTGACTGTGAGGAAAAATTCCAGGGCCCGGTTGATCGCGGTGCCTTCCCGGGCGGCGCGTAAACGGCGACCGCCTCGGAAAAGGCGACGCCAGAGGGGGACGGTCGGGGGCGCTGGCTCGCGCGCGAGCGGCGAGCTTTCCTCACCGTGGGCAAGAACTTCGCGGACCACGCGCAGGGCGTGTCTCTGGCCTTTGCGCGGGGGAATATATTGTTCGATGTCGCTGTGAAAGAGAAGCAGGCCGACTTTGTCGTCATTGCGGCTCGCCGAAAACGCGAGCAGAGCGCAGAATTCGGCGGCGCACTCACGCTTGGATCTTTCGTGGGAGCCAAAGTCCTGGGAGGCCGAGACGTCGGCCATCAACATCAGGGTCAGTTGGCGTTCCTCGACATAGCGCTTGACGAAGGGTTCGCCCATTCGGGCGGTCACATTCCAATCGATGCTGCGCACGTCATCGCCGGGGGTGTAGGCCCGGACCTCGTCGAATTCGATTCCGCTTCCCTTGAAGACCGAGACGTACTCCCCCGCCAGAACATCCGCTACAGAGCGGCCTGTCCGAACTTGGATCTCGCGGACGCGCCGCATGATCTCCTTGGGAAGCATGGTCTCAGTTCCGCCAGAGTTCTCAGGGCACCAGAAGGCTGTCTACTATTTTCTGGATGACGTCTTCGGGTGTGATGCCCTCGGCCTCGGCCTCGTAGCTCACCGCCACGCGATGCCGGAGCACATTGGGCACAGTGCTCTGGATGTCGTGGGGGGTGACATAGCCCCGACCTTGGATGAACGCGTGGGCCTTGGCGGCCTTCATCAGGGAGATGCTTGCCCGGGGACTGGCCCCGTGCTCGATCAACCCCTCGAGTTCCGCCAGGCCAGCATCGCCCGGGGTTCGGGTGGCCTGCACGATATCGACGATGTAGTTCCGGGCTTTCTCGTCGACAAAGAGTTGGTCCACGCTGGCCCGGGCGGCCAGGATATCGCTGACTTTGGCCACGGGCTGAATCTCGGGGATGGGCTGTCCGCTCGCCATGCGATCGAGGATTCGACGCTCTTCTTCCTGGCTGGGATAACCGATCTTGACCTTGAGCATGAACCTGTCGATTTGGGCTTCGGGGAGCGGATACGTGCCCTCCTGCTCGATGGGGTTCTGGGTGGCGAGGACAAGGAAGGGATCCGGAAGCGGGAAGGATTGGCCGCCGAGGGTGACCTGCCTTTCCTGCATTGCTTCGAGCAGGGCGGCCTGAACCTTGGCCGGGGCCCGGTTGATCTCATCGGCGAGGATCAGGTTCGAAAAAATCGGACCCTGCTTGACGCTGAATGTGCCCTCAGCCGGGTTGAAAATCTGGGTTCCGATCACATCGGCGGGCAGCATGTCCGGCGTGAACTGGATCCGGGAGAAGCCCGTGTCGATGGATTGGGCGAGGGATTGGACGGCCAGGGTCTTGGCGAGCCCGGGCAGGCCCTCGAGTAGGACATGCCCTCCGCAAAGCAGCCCCACCAGGAGACTGCGGACCATTTCGTCCTGGCCCACGAGAACCTTGCCGATTTCACCCTGGATCGCCGGGCAGAGCTTATGCAGCCCTTCGTCTGCGGGTGTCTGGCCGATATCGTTCGTCATGGGGGTTCCCTTCATCAAGTCGGGTGATCAGCCCTGGGGGCTGAAACCTGGGCTGAAAAAATGGCGCTGAAACAATCGGGCTGTGCTTGGAGCGTTGCGGGCCGCTTCCGGTTCCATCGTCGGGGCCCGAGCGGCCCGTATACTAGGCAGCCCAAGGCTTGGCTTCCAGCGGGGAAGTACGCGTAGAGGCTCCGCCGAGGGACAAAAACCGAAAGGAGATCGATCGTGCGGATGAAAACACCCCGAGTGGCGCCGCTGGCGCTGGAGGAACTCGACCCCCAGACCCGAGCCCGGTTCGGTAAGGGGCCTG
>CAWVXN010000561.1:0-2342 GCA_963933695.1 uncultured Myxococcales bacterium
CGTGGTCCGGGCTGCAACCCGCAATGGCCAGCCCCAGGGCCATGAGTGCAAGGGCACAGCGCCCAGCGCGCGCCCAAAATATCCGCGTGTTGCGGCTTGGGGCCGGGCTGGGCCCAGGGCGCTCCTGGGTACCTGCTCTGACTGCAATCACCGGGTTCATGGCGCCCCTACAGGTAGCCCAGCCCCGGGCCATGCCAACCCGGAACTCTCCGGGCCAGGGCCTTGGGGCTCTGGGTTCGCTTCAGGCCCTGGGTTTGCGTGCGATGACGCGCAGGTTGCTGGTCTGGAGGCCGAGCCGAATTCGCACACTGTCCAGCCCGACCGCCAGGGCCAGGAGCAGTGGGTTCTGGTACGAGAAAAATCGCCACCAGAAATTGGGCCAGCCTCGATCTTTGAAGAAGTTCCGATGGGAGATGATCCACGAGGAAGTGCTGATGAGGTATTCGCTTTGAACGATCTCAAAATCCTTCTCACCGAGTAGACGGCTGAGGGAACCCAAGGAGAACAGGTTCCAATGCCGAGGAAAATGATAGTGTCCCCACCAGCGCCCAGAAAAAATTCGGTAGTCGAGGCCTCCTAAATTCGGTGTCTCGATGATGAAGACTCCTCCGGGTTTCAAAAGTGCGTAAACCCGCCGGCAGAGTAGAGCTGGATCCTCGACGTGCTCGATCAATTGAAGCATGAGGATGGCGTCGAAACGTCCCTGTTGATCTTCTCGCTCGGCGAAATCTTCAATGCGCTCGCAGTGGGCCTCGAATCCTTTGGCCTTGCAGGCAGCCACCGCCTGGGCGTCGAACTCGAGTCCGACCGGATGCCAGAGGGCATCGCCCTTGTCCCGCAGCAGGGAGAGGAAGCGGCCATCCCCGCAGCCCACGTCCAGGAGATTTCGGTTCCCCGGCCCCACGAAGCTGCGGTAGAGGCGCACCTTTCCGCCCTCCCAGGCTCGTTGTAGCCGGGCCACCAGGGGATTCGTGGTGCCAACGAAGGAGTAGTAGTGGGCGGGATAGATGGTGTCGAGTTCCGAACTGATGGGTCGGGGGTTCAGGTACTGATGGGCGCAGTCCCGGCAGCGGACGAAATGGAAAGTGTCCTGTGAGGTTTCGTATTCGAAATCGTTTCCGCTGGCGCAAATTTCCGAGCTTGCAGACCCGCAGAGGGCACACTCGGTGGCTGCCAGTTCGAGATGCCCGGGCTCACTCATGTCTGAGCCGATTTGTAGGCGATTTACAAGCGAGCCTATTCATGTCCGGGGGGATCCTGTGGGGCGTCGTGGACGCCGGGGGCGGGGGCGGAATGGGAATGGGCAGAGGCAGAGGCAGAGGCAGAGGAAGAGGAATGGCTAGAGGAAGAGCTAGAGGAGTGGGAAGAGGAAGACGGCGCGGAGCCGGAGGGATCGCCGGGGCGTAAACGCCGGGCGAAGAGATGCTTCTCGATGGGAACCTCGTGGGCCTCGAGGTAGTCGAATTTTTCCTTGAACCGCGCGATATAGCTGTGCCAGGGAATCGTGGGCCAAAGGTGGTGAATTGCGTGGTAGTTGTGACTCAGGACCACCGGGGTCAGCCAGGCGGCGGTAATGATGCGAGTCCCGAGGAAACGGTGCGCGGGAAGGCCTACGTGGGGCAGGTAGTTGACGTACCAGTCGAGAATCATTTTGGCGACCACCAGGGGGACAAACCAGATCAGGAGCAGGTCTACCAGAAAACCCTGCCAGAGGGCGAACGCGTATACGCCGGCGACGCCGGCGAGAAGAAAATTGTCCGAACGCCGCATCCCGGGCGTTCGGGGATCCTGCTCCAGCACCGACCGGGCGTAGGCGATGGTGCGGATGTAGCGGATGGGCAGTTGCCAGTACGGCCCCCCCGCATAGATGAGGTTCGGATCGCGGTCCTTCTCGTTGAGATATTTGTGGTGCTCCAGATGGATGTGGCGCTGCATGAAGTAGGGCGTCGTGTAGGGCAGCATGCCAAGAATACCCGCCACGTCATTGAGCCAGCGCCGGTTCGCGATGGTGCCGTGCACCGCCTCGTGCCAGATCGTGAAGGCCAGGTGCACGGCCAAGCCGGTGATGACCATGTGGGCCCAGAGGGGCAGCGCATGGGCGGCATAGAGGGCGATATTGCCGACAAGAAGCGTCCACTGGGCGGCTAGGAGCCCCAAGGTGCGCGGATCGATCTTCAGTCTTGGCCGGGCCATATGCCCCTTCCCAGGCCGGGCTCGGCCCGGGGGCGATGCCCGACGCTTGATGCGATAATCTTAAACATAGCAAGGGCTTACGTCAATTTTCATGCCGAGTCCCGATTCCTCGGTGCCCCTATCACGCGAAGTCGTCTCCCTTCGCCGAG
>CAWVXN010000562.1:0-2338 GCA_963933695.1 uncultured Myxococcales bacterium
GGGGCGAGTCGATTTTTCCCGCCGTCAGCCAAGCCGGTGGCCGGGTTCTTGTCCTGGGTCTCCCCGCCACCTTCCCCCCAGAGCCGGTCTCGGGGTTGCTGGTCCCGGGATTCGACGCCCCGGTTTCCAACGCCACCGACGCCAAGTCGACGAGCAACCCCGACCTCTATCAACGTATCGCGGCCCGGGCCGGCCCCTGGATGCGCCCGGATCTCGACGAAGCCGCCACCGACGGGGGCTTTCACGAACGCGCCGCGGCCACCTTGCTCGCGCGCATCGAGCGCAAGACGGAATTCGCCCGAGTCGCACTGGACGAAATGCAGCGCGAACCCGGCGGGGGCAGACCCGACCTAGTGACCGTTGTGTTTTCCGAAAGCGATACCGTGGGTCACCACTACTGGCGGGACCACGACCCCGAAAGTCCACGCCGAGACCCCCTCGCCAGCGACGAACGCCAGCGCGCCATCGGCGACGTTTACGCGGCCCTCGACCGGGCGTGCGGAGAATTGCGCGCCGCCTACGGGGAAGACGCCCTCTGCCTCGTGGTCTCGGACCACGGCATGGGGGGCGCCTCGGATTTCATTGTGCACCTCAACCGTTTTCTCGCCGAAGAGGGATTCCTGCTGCGCCGCCAACGGCGAGGCACTCGCCTGGATTCCGCCGCGCGCCTCGCCCGAGATTTCGCACTGCGCTGGCTCCCCGCCAGCTGGCTTCAGAAACTCTTCCGCCGGGCCCGGGGCACCGCCGGCCTCCTCGAAAGCGCCGCGCGCTTCGGCGGCCTGCGCTGGTCCCAAACCCTGGCCTTCTCCGAGGAGGTCAACACCCAACCGGGGATCTGGATCAACCTCGCGGGCCGGGAGGAAAATGGCTGCGTTGCGCCGGAAGAATATGCCGCGGTACGCGCGCGGTTGATCGAACGCCTACTGGCCTGGCGCTTGCCCAACGGCGAACCCGTAGTGGCCCGAGCGCGACCCCGGGAAGAGGTCTACTCCGGACCCTTCGTCGAGCGGGCACCGGATATCGTCGTGGAATTGGGCACCCTCCGCGGCTACGGCCTCTCCCTGGTCGCCACTCCATGGCGCCACGACGAGGCCATCCGTCCGCCGGAAAAACCGAGAACCGGCCCGAGCACCGCGATCCAGCGACTCTCGGGTGCGGATCTCGCCGGGGGACGGGGACGGGGCATGAACGGCACTCACCGTCAGGACGGCATCTTTGTTGTCACCGGGGGCGGCGGCGAGGCGGTTCCAGCGCTCACCCCCGAATCCCTCTCCCAGGTGGCACCGGCGGTTGCCCGGGCGATGGGGCTACCTTGGTCCCCGGGAAAGGATGCGGGCTCGCCAGAGGATCGCAGCTACTCCCAGGAGGAGAGCGAAATGGTCGCCGCGCGCTTGCGGGCCCTGGGGTACCTGGATTGATACCCTCCGGGCCACACTCTCCCGTGCCCTCTCCTGCTCCCCCTTCTTCTCCCGCCAACGTGCCCGCCCGCGCCCCGGCGCCGTCCCTCTCTCTGGTCTTCCCGGTCTTTGACGAAGAGGACAACCTCGCGGAGTTGATGGCCGGCGCCTGCAAGGTCGGCGAAGAGTTGGGCGGCGATTTTGAAGTCGTGGTTGTGAACGATGGCTCCCGGGACGAGAGCCCAACAATCATCGACACGTGGGTGCGGCGGGACTCGCGCATCCGCGGGGTCCACCTGACAAAAAACACAGGCTATGGGGCAGCACTCCGGGCAGGCCTCGCCCAGGCCAAGGGGACGTGGATCTTTTTCAGCGACGCCGACCTTCAGTTCGAGCTAGCCCAGCTGCGGGATCTGTTGGCCCACACACCGGATTACGACATCGTGGCGGGCTTCCGCTCCCCCAGACGAGATCCGTGGCCCCGGCTACTGATCGCCAGCATCTGGGGCGGCCTGATTCGCTTGATTTTTGGTTTGCGGGTGAGGGACATCGATTGCGCGTTCAAGCTCTTCCACCGTCGGGTGGTCGAGACGATTCCCCTGGCTTCGGTGGGCGCGTTTATCAATACCGAGTTGCTAATCCGAGCCCGAGCCTCGGGGTTTCGTATTCACCAGGTCCCGGTCAATCACCACCGGCGGCGTCACGGGCGACAGACCGGCGCCCATCCTCGAGTGCTCATCAAGGCGTGCGTCGAGCTCGGCTCGCTCTATCGGGAACTGAGAAGCATCGCCCGGCGGCCGCGAACCCGGACCCCGTTGGGATGACCCTCCAAGCGGGGATCGAACCCGATCCGCCACCCCAGTTGGCGCTGATGGGCGCCTTTGCTTTTCCCTTTCCCCAGGGCTCGCAAATTTTCATCGCCGAGCAAGCCCGTGCCCTGA
>CAWVXN010000563.1:0-2332 GCA_963933695.1 uncultured Myxococcales bacterium
GGGAGGAGTAGCCGGCGCCAAAGCTGAACGAACCCGTTGGCCTCTCGACCACGTTGACATTCAAATCCAGCTGGGACGGGTCGTCCGTGGGCTGGGACTCGAAGGCGGCATCCTCGAAAAATCCCAGGCGTCGAATTCTCTCCTGGCTCAATCGCAGGCCGCGAGCCGAATAGAGTTGGCCCTCGACCACTTTCATTTCTCGCCGAATCACGGGGTCGATGGTCCGCGTATTCCCCGAGATATTGATATTGCGGATGAAGTAGAGCGGCCCTTTCTCCACTGCGAACTCGACATCGACCCGATGCTCTTCAAGATTCATCCGAGTTCCGGGCTGGACACTGGCCAGAAAAAACCCTCGGTCGGTGTAGTGCCTCTCGAGAATTTCCACATCCGAAGTCAGGAAGGAGCGGTTGAAGACATTCCCCTCCGCCAGTCGAACCTTCTCCCGGAGCGCATCCAAGTCCATGCTCTCGTCGCCGCTGACATCGATACTTCCGACGAAAAATTGCGACCCCTCAAGGATCTGGATCGTGACAAAGAGCCCCTCTGTCGTGGCTTCGACTTCGGGCTCACCCACCTCTACCTGCAGATAGCCGTCATCGGTGTACTTGGTTTCCATCGTTCGTAGATCTCGCCGGAAAATCGGCTCGGAGTAGGTGCCCGTCTTATCCAGCCAGCTCGTCGCCCAGGAGTACCAACGATACGTGGAAGTCTCGAATCCCTCGGTTAACTCTTTGCTGGTGAAGGCGGTGTTTCCCACCAAGGTGACCTTGCGAAGTTTGAGTTTTTCGTTCTCGGCGATATTGAACTCGACGGAGACGGAACCCTCTCCCACAGAATTGACCGATGTCGTGACGTCCGCGAGGTAGTATCCCTCCTGCTTATATCGCTGGGTAATCCTTTCGTCATTTTCCTGAAGCAACGGGTAGTCGAGACTCGAGCCTGTGGTCAGGGTCAGAACATCGTCGATTTTATCCGTATCGAGATGGTCGTTTCCCACAACGATGATCTCGCGAACGACGGGATTCTCCTCGACCTCAAAGGTGACCAGTATGCCCTCGTTCGAGTTTTCGGCGTAGACGTTGACGTCCTTGAAAAACCCCAGTGACTGAACTTCCCGAACATCCTTGGCAATCCGAGCAGGATTGAGGGGATCGCCCGCCCGGGACTTGATCCGGCTACGAATCGCATCGGACTCGATGCGACGATTGCCTCGGATGCGCACCTGGGCGATGGCGTCCCCGGCTCCGGACAGACCGCCTCGACCCACGATCGCCTCGGCCCGAACAACCCGAAACGTCAAAATCACGCCGCCTGCCTGACGTGTGCTCTCCACCGTAACCCGCGCCACACCGGGTTGAGCTTCCAGTCGCTCCTGGTCCTTCCGCACATCTTGGGGATCGTATGGATCCCCCGCCTTGGCCTGGATCAGTGCCCTGAAATTGGGCTCGAGTTCCCGGGCCCCCTCGATGCGCAGGCCGATAATCCGGTCCGGATCCGCCCCATACACCACGGCGATCACTTGCTCGGCCAATTCGCTCAAGCGGCCCACCAAGCCCTCTTCGCCTTGGGCCGTGTAGGTCACGCTGCGGTTCGCGGCCCCGGGATCTGCAGCCGTATAGCGCGCGTCCAGGCTGTAGCGACCGGCGAGTTCGGTCACGCTCGCGGTCACGATTCCTCGGGCGCCGAACTCCTCGGCGAGGCTCCGAATTCTGTCGTCAGACAGTCCCGACACAGCTTCCTGGGCCAAGGCGTCCTGGGCTTGGCTCGGATCGATCACCGTCACCTTGCCCGTGGCCTGAAGACGCGCCGCCAGCAGGCTGGGAAGAGTTTCCGCCAGATAGCCAATATCCCGACCGCTATGAATCTCGAAGGGCAGGATCACCACAACCGGTTCTTCATCCGCCGCGGCGTTGTCCGCGGATGCGGGGAGAGCCACCGCTTCGCCAGACGCCTTGGGTTCAACGTCTCGACCCTGTCCCCCCGCCGCGCTCCCGAGGAGCAAGCCGGCGATCACGATGGACGCCGAGATCAAGAGGAGCCACCAGGACAATGCATCTGGGCGCTGGGAGCGCAAGAACGTCATCCGATCGGTCCCATCGATGGACAAAGTTGAGGAGGAGGAAAAGAAGCCGTTAGCCAGCCAAGGGCCCGCCGATGCCCACCGCCGGGAATCCCACGAGCATGCGGGGTACGGCCCCGACGCGCGGGATTCTAGGGATACCCGGGGTGGGTGACAAGACCTCAAGAGCCCAGTTTTCATTATGAAAACCGGAAGGTTATCCAGAAAACAACGGGTTGGAAAAATCCCGCAACCCCGGCTCCTCCCGCG
>CAWVXN010000564.1:0-2326 GCA_963933695.1 uncultured Myxococcales bacterium
TGGAAAGCGTGTGTAGGGAAACCTACCGTGGGTTCGAATCCCACTCTCTCCGCCAGTTTCTTTCTTCCGGTTCCTCTCTTCAAGCTCCTCTTCTGCCCGTGACCCCCCGGCTCCCGGCACGGCGCCCTGGGGACTCTCAGCCCAAGGCATTCTTCGCTAGAGTGAGCCGCCCTCGAAGGGACTCGGCCTCCTCGGTTGAGATTCTTCAGGAAACACGAGATCCCAACGAGCCGACGAGCAGAACCACCAGAGACAACCACCAGAGACAACTACAGTCCATCACAACAGTGCGCCCGTAGCTCAGTTGGATAGAGCATCGGCTTGCGGAGCCGGGGGTCGCAGGTTCGAATCCTGCCGGGCGCACCATGTGGACAGCAAGCCAGGTGGCCACTTTTAAATGCCGACGCGACGGAATTTTCTCCGGACCTTTTTTCGTCAGGTATTTCTCGTCCTTCTCGTTCTGGGAGTGGCCATTTTGGCGTTTCGCAGTGGCGTCAACGTCAGCGACCGGGGCGATATTCCCGACGATGCTTTCCTGATGCAGCTCTACTACGCGATTGGGCTCTTCGCTTTGGGTGGAATGGATCTCGGCATGCCCACCGGCGGCCCGCGCCTCTGGCAGATGGCTCTGCTCGCCACCTATTTCCTGGCCCCGGTGTTGGCGGCAGCCGCGGTCATCGAGGCCCTGTGGCGCGCCATCTGGCTCAGACTGGTGGACAAGTGGCCCTGGCGAGACCATATCGTGCTCGCCGGTGGCGGCCGGGTCGCGCGTGCGGTGGTGGATGAATGCCTCAGATCTTTTCCGGGCACACGAATCCTCGTTGTGGAAAAGCGAGTGACCGATTCCATGCTCAGCCATTTCGGCGCGCTCAAACGGGTCTACCTGATCGGCGGCGATACCACCGAACCGAGCACCGTCGACGCATTGAGAATCGGTCATGCCCGAGCCTTGATGCTTCTGACTAACGATGAACTCGCCAACGTCGAACTGGCCGTGCAATCCGAAGCTCACTTCGGTGGCGAGAACGGGCTGCCCATGTTGGTCCGGGTCGCCGATCTCGATTTGACGGATCGCGCCAACAGAATCCTTGCACGCGGGGGCCGGCAGCCCTGCGTGAACATTCACAAGGCGGTGGCCGAGAAGATCTGCCGGGACAGCATCGACTACATGACGGAGAACAAGGGGCGTGAGGCCCTGGTTTTCACGGGGTTTGGGCGTTTCTGCCAGACCTACCTGAGGCAGTTCATGGAGGTCCGTGGGACCGAACATATCGGTTCTATCGCGATCATCGACAAGGATGCAGAACTGGCTTGGCAGCGGTTTTTTGACAGTTTGTCCAGCACCCAACGAAGCCAGATCGCGGATATCCCTGTGCGCCGACAGAGCGGTTTACAGGAGGACCCGAGAGTCTGGGCCCCCATTCTCTCGGGAGCCGACGGAAGCGACCGGCCCCCGAGCAATTTGGTGGTTCTGCTTGGGACCAACGACGATCCCTCGAATCTGAAGGCGGCCATGCGGGTACGCGATCGGAACCCCGAAGCCTATGTGATGGTCCGAGCCTTTGGTGCTTCCAGCTTTGCTCGTCAGATAGGCGAAGAGATGAACCTCGAGATCGTCGACATCGCCGAGGAATTGCGAATCCAGATCAAGGCCTGGGTGGGCGAGATTGGAAAGCGACCGCGGCCGGTCAAGCGAACTACAAAGAGGCCGACCTAACAGCGCCTTGGCGGTGTTCGCCGATCAGACGAAGACTTGGGATGTGCTCGGCCAAATCGGCGAAGGATTGAGTCTTTCTTCGTTCTTTATGGTCACGAAGTAGAGCAGGCGATCCCTAAGCTCCTCGTACTCGGTGAGCATGATCGTGGACACCCGGTTGTCCCAAATCATAAAGGTTTTCGGGTGGCAGACAATACGGCAGCCAAATTCCGGCCTTGCACAGTGAGCCCAGAGAAAATCCAGAATGGCTCGGCTTTCGATCGCACCGACCCCCTTGATAGACAGGGTGTGGGCCTGGTTGATGAAGAGGCTTCTCAGGCCGGTGTCGGGATGGGTATGCACGACCGGGTGCTCCGAGGTCTGATAGACCGCGTCCGAGTAGGCGAGTTGCGAGCAGTTCTGTCCGACGTAAAGGCCGGCATTATCCCGACTGGGCGCATAAACAGAGGCAGCGGAGTGAATCGCGGTGAGAGAAGCGACGAAATCCTGTACCGGTTTTGAAAGCCCCTTCCACGCTTTGGTCATGGAGCCGCAAATGATGTCGGTATTAACCGGCTCGTCATCACTGTAGTCATCACTGTAGTCATCGCAGTAGGCGAAGACCAATTT
>CAWVXN010000565.1:0-2318 GCA_963933695.1 uncultured Myxococcales bacterium
TCGAAGTCGTTGGGGAACTTTACGACGGTGACCGATCTCCTCGAGGCCTACGACTGGGATGTGATCGAGCGTCGCGAGGGATTGCTGCGGGTGGGCGTGCATCTGCCCGACGCTTTACGCAATCCGAAGAACGAACTCTTCGGCGGCTTCACGCCGACCTATGTCGACTTGGTGGCTCTGCACACGTACTGGGCCGGCCGGGAAGCCAGACCCGGTCATCCCTGGTTGGCGACTCTCAATATGCGAGTCGATTACTACGCCCCGGTTCGAGGTCCCCGTTTCGAGATCGAGGGCCGGGTGGTGAATCGCCGGGGCGCGATGACGTTCGTCGAAACCCTCTTCTTTCACCCCGAGGGGGAAGCCTTGGCGTACGCCTACACCACCCTCCGGGAGGTGTGAAGCCCCTACAGGGTCCGGGGCAGGGTGATGGCGCGCCGGGGTCGCGGTACGCTCACGCCCCATCCGTACCGGGCGCCGGCTGACCTTCACTTGAAGTGGGAAATTGCCGATACGGGTCGAGGGGTCCGGATTCACCGGGCGGGTCCAAATAACCCACCAGCGAGATCAATCATGCGATTTATGCGTCAGTCCAAAGCGTTGGCCGAAGCACTGACCAAATCAATGACCAAAGCCCTGACCGTCAAGGCATGCAGTGGGTTTGTGGCCGGTATGCTCGCGCTTGGGTTTATCAGCGGGGCGTCCACCGCGCACGCCGATGGCGAGAAGCAGATGAGCAAGCGGCAGACCTGCAACCGCCTCACCCATCAAATCGACCACTTTGAAGGCCGGGTGTTGAAGATGGCCCAGGAGCGGGACGACGCTGCCTGGGAAAAGTCGACCCGGGATCATGTCGAAGGGCTCAAAACTCGCCGGGCAGACAAGTGTCCCAAGTACGCCGAAGAGCGCCGGCTACTGGCGCGGGCCAAGGCTCGGGCCGAACTCATGCGAAAAATGGTCGTGACCGCCGCCAAGGGCGCCGCGAAGTACTTTTCCGGCGGCTGGTTCTAGTGACTCGACCCAAGGTCGCCCGAAGGCGTGCGTGGAGCTGCGTCGGGGTGTTCGGGCTTCTGGGGGTGTTCCTAGCCGGCCCGCTCGCGGCCTTGGACCGAGGGGCGGACGGGAAGTTCAGCAAGCGCGATTCCTCGCACTTTGTCCTTTTCCAGGACGTGGACATCGACGAAAGCGCGGGCCTCCGGGGGTCCAGACGTTTCGAACAGGATGTCCTGAAGATCCTTGAAGACGCTTATCTTCGCGCGGATCGGGATCTGGGCCTGCGGCCCGATGGGCCGATCACCGTGATCGTGTACGACTCCGACGTATTCGATGCGCAGTTTTCAGGCCTGCTCAAGTTTCCTGCTGCGGGCTTCTACGGCGGCCGGATCCACGTGCGCGGAGGTGAGAGGATTTCGCCCTCGCTGGTCCGGGTACTCAATCACGAGCACGTGCACGCCGCTTTCGATGCCGAGGCATCGGGACGGGTTTTGCCCGCTTGGTTCAACGAGGGAATTGCCGAGTGGTTCGAGGCCGGGGCCGAGGGGGGGCAGGGCCTGACTCGCCGCCAGAGTGCACTGCTCGCCGCCGCCGGCGCCCAGGGGAAGCTCTACGCCCTGGCCGATCTCGGCCTGCCTTCATTCTCCCAGATGGGTCCCGAGTCCGCCTATCTCGCCTATGCCCAGTCCCACGGCTTCATCGATTACCTGGCCCGCAACCACGGCGAGCGCCGGCTTCGGGAGTGGGTGGCGGCGGTGCTTCGCGGCGATGATTTTGAGCGCGCCACCCGGCGCAGCTATCGCACCGATCTTGGAGTTCTGGATGCGCGCTTCCGTGCAGAATGGGAGCCCCAGGCCGAAGAATGAGGTGTCTGGGTTTGGCCCACCCCGGCCTTCGGGCTAGGGTGCGTTCCGTGATTGGCCCTTCAAAGCGCATACGGACCGGGTTCGGGGCTTGCCTTGGGTCCGCCGCCGGCATCTTGCTTGCTGGAGCCAGTCCGGCGGAGGACTCTGCCCCCGCGGCGGAGTCCCTGGCCTTGACCCCCGCCCTGCATCGGCCTCTGGACCGGGCCAGCGATTTCGCGCCGGCGGGCGTTCTTCTCGATCACACCCACGAACGCGGGGATTGGACATTTCTCTACCGCTATCAGTGGGACCTTGAAGATCGTTTGATGCAGGGCGAGGAGAGACTTTCGCCGGCGGAGTTCGCCGCCCAGTACCCGAGCTATTCGTCGCGGCCTGTTTCTCAACTTAATCAGACCCATACCTTTGGCGTCATGTATGCGCCCCACGAGCGCTTCACCGTGGCCATGCTGTTGCCCTTTGTGC
>CAWVXN010000566.1:0-2317 GCA_963933695.1 uncultured Myxococcales bacterium
CCCGGCGCCTGGCTCGGGGGGCTCTCCTGCTCGGCCTCTGCCTGCTGGCCCAGGGAGCGCCCGCCCTCGAGACCCTTTCGGTTTCCGGCCCGGTCGAGGTCCGGGTGGAGCTTTCCCCGGACGAACCGGTGATCGGTGATCCCATAATTCTGCACATCGAAGTCCTGGCCGAGCCCGGGGTCGAAGTGCTCATGCCCGCCTTCGGCGAAGCCCTCGATCGTTTCCGAATCGTCGACTTCGTCCCCCGAGAGAGCTTGACCCCAGACGGCCAAACCCTCCACAGCCAGCGCTACACCCTGCAAGTCCCCTCTTCCGGGGAGCACACCCTCCCGCCGATTCTTCTCGAATTCGTCGACCACCGACCGGGGCAGGTCGCCACCCCAGATGATCTGGACGCCTACGAGATCCTGACCGAGTCCCTCCCCTTCCAGGTCGCCTCGGTGGTCCCGGACAGCGCCAGTGCCGATCTCAGTCCGCCCATGGAAGCCCTGAGCCTGAGCCGGGGCAACGGCGTTCTCTGGCAGTGGATTCTCGGGGGCGGTTTTTTGCTTGCCCTCGCCTCGGTGTTCTTCGTGCGCGCTTGGCGAAACTGGTCGGCCAAGGCCGCGGTCCGAACCGCGTGGCAGATGGCCGATTCCGAACTCCAGGCCCTGCTGAGCGGTCCGCTGCCCCAAGGCGTAAACACCAGCGCCTTCTTCGTCGAACTCTCGGGCATCGTCCGCCGCTACTTGGAAAATCGCTTTTCGGTCCGCTCCCCCGAACTCACCACCGAGCGATTCCTGGAAGAGGTCAGTGGCTCCCCGGACCTGGGCCGCCCCCACCAACTCCTGCTGCAAGAATTTCTGAGTCAATGCGATTTGGTGAAATTCGCTCACGTGATGCCCTCCCCGGACTCCGTCCGGGAAACCATTCGCAAGGCCAGGCGTTTCGTGGATGAAACCCGGGACGAGGCCGAGGCTCCCGGGTCCCCCTCGGTTTCCTCTTCCCCTCTCTCTTCCTCTCCCCCTTCCCCCGCCTCCTCTTCTTCTTCCTCCCCCGCCGAATCGGGTTCGCCCGTGGAGGGGAGCGCGCCATGACGGGTCTAGAATTTCGCGATCCCGTATTCCTGATTTTTCTGGCCCTGGCGCCAGTGGTCTACCAATTCGCCCGGCGTTCCAACGCACGCGTGCGCTTTTCCAGCCTCAAGCTGCTCGAAAACGCCCCGGCTTCCTGGCGCACCCGCCTGCTGGTGGTTCCCCCGCTCCTGCTGGCCACGGCCTCCGCGGCTCTGACCATCGCCCTGGCTGGCCCCCGCAGCGGCGAAGCCAACACCCAGGTCTACCGCGAAGGAATCGCCATCATGCTGGTGGTGGATCGCTCGGGCTCCATGAACGCCCGGGACTTCGTACAAAACGACCAAAGCATCGACCGGCTCAAGGTTGTCCAGGGGGTGCTGCGGCGCTTTCTCGGCGCCGAGGAGGACACCACCGGGCGACCGGACGACCTGGTCGGCCTGGTCACCTTTGCCCGCTACGCCGACAGCGTCGCGCCCTTGACCCTGGACCACACCAACCTGGTGGCGATCCTCGACGACGTGACCATCGTGACCGACCAGGACGAGGACGGCACCGCGGTGGGCGAGGGACTGGCCCTTGCCGTGGAGCGCCTGCGCCGGCACAAGGCCAAAAGCAAGGTCATCGTTCTGCTCACCGACGGGGTCAGCAACACCGGCGACATCTCTCCCAGCCAGGCCGCCGACCTGGCCGCCGCCCACAACATCAAGGTCTATGCGGTGGGCGCTGGCCGCACGGGGCACGCGCCCTTCCCCGTCGAGTGGCGGGGGCAGACCGTCCTGCGCCAGGCATTCGTCGAACTCGATGAGCGGACCCTGGAAGCCATCGCCGAGCGCACGGCGGGCCAATATTTTCACGCCGACAATCTCGAGGCCCTCGGCCGGGTCTACGAAGAAATCGACTCCCTGGAACGCAGCGAAATCGTCGAAGTGCGATACATGCAGTACGAAGAGTTCTACGCCGTCTTCGCCGGGTTGGGGCTCGCCCTCATCATCGCCTCCACGCTGATTGCCCAAAGCGTTCTACGGAGACTGCCATGACGGGGCTGACCTTCGCCGAACCGCAATTCGTTCACGGACTCTGGATCGTCGCTGTCCTGGGGGCGCTCCTCGTCGGGCTGGAACTTCGGCGCACCCACCTCCTCGACCGTTTCGTCGCACCCGCCATGCAATCCCGGGGCGTCGATCAGCCGGGGGATTGGCGACGGGCCCTGCGCATCGGACTGCTTGTCCTCTCCAGATCGGAAGAGCGTCGTGTAGGGAAAG
>CAWVXN010000567.1:0-2315 GCA_963933695.1 uncultured Myxococcales bacterium
AGTGTACCCACACTGATCAAAGCTGGCACCAGCTCTCGACGGCCAATAAGCACATAATTGAAATCAACGAGTAGGATCTGAGATATAGCGATCACCATCCCTGAGAGCATCGTCTTGCCCGTATTCTGGACAACCCAGTCGAAGAACAGGATTGAAACGGTCCAGAACACAAGCATACTGACAATGACGTTGCCAAAGACGGCCTCGAAGGCGGGCTCAGGCATTGCCGGGTTAAAGAAGTACGTGGTTCCCAAATACGCGAGGACAACACCAGTGAGCATCCCACCGATGATGGATTTGATTCTACCGGCCATTGTTGGATCTCCTTTGGACAGCGGGCCTGGGGCCCAACAATCCGATATAGATAAAACGAACTCGTCCCCGCATGGTGCTCTGGCCGACTGAACTTCGCAACCCAGGACGTGCGGTGACGTGCCGTAGCCTGTCAGTTGCCGGATCTCTCCCTTCACATCGTCTATCACTCATCCAGCAACTGGTCGGAATCCGATGCTGCACAACGGTTTGTGCCTTCGGTGGCCCCGCTTCCCGCGCACCGCGCAGCACAGGGGAAGCAACGTCCACGGGTCGTATTCAAGCTGCCTACGCGGCGGATTCTCGCGTGGCTCATAGCCCCGCGGATTCAAGTTCAGGTAGATGGTTCCCATGAGTGAAGCTCGGCAACGGAATTCCGATGGAGTATCGCGAATCGATCTTCGAGAAGTTCGGTCAGGTCGGTCGTGGCGAGCGACGCGTGAAGGTTTCCACCGAGCTCGGGCTCGCGTTCTGTAAGTTGGCGGTCGAAGCCCACGGTGGTCCCATCGGCATCGTCAGCTAGGTGGGCGAGGGCAGCACGTTCTGGTTCGAACTTCCCGACCTGGAATCAAGCCCGTGAGTGGAGCACATCGTGGGCACAGGCCTGCCCAAAGAAATTGGAAACGGACCCAAACGGGACCAAGCGCTCGAACGTCACAAACCGCTGCCCAGTTAAGGACACTAGGCCCGACGGAGGTCCCCGAAACCCCGAAGCACTCCTGTAAATCCTCGATCCCCGGTTCGACTCGAGGCGCAAACATGATGAAGCGGGAAGCGAGGTCATTCCGGGGGAAGGATCTGATGGCCTCTGGTTCTCTATGCCCCAAGGGCGAGGACTACTCCCCATCCCGCCGTGCCATCCAGATCACATGCCGCGCACCCTTACCCGCATGCGCCCGCACCGTAACCTCCTCAACCGCGAAGCCCACCGCTCGAAGCCGCTTCGTAAACGCCTTGTCCGGCCCCGCAGACCAAATCGCCAACACGCCACCCGGCCGAAGAGCCTGAAGCGCCCCACCCAACCCCGCCTTCGAGTACAGCCATTCATTCGAGGCGCGCGTGAGCCCATCTGGACCGTTGTCCACGTCCAGCACGATCGCATCGAATCCCTCGCCAGGACCCCGAACAATCACGGTCACGTCGAGGATCTCCACCCGCGCGCGACCGTCGTCTAACGGCCGCCCAGCAGAGGGCCCCAGGACGCCTTGGTTCCACTCGACGACACCAGGCACGATCTCGGCTACCACAACCTCCGCGTCAGCGGGGAGTGACCTCAAGGCCGCCGCCAACGTGTAGCCCATCCCGAGTCCGCCGATCAGGACACGAGCCCCCGGTTGGTCTCGAAGCCCCTTGCAGGCGATCACGCCCAACGCGTCCTCAGATCCGTGGGCGCACGTATTCATCAAGTCCTGACCGCCTACGATCTTGATGAAGTAGTCTGCGCCTCGTTGATAGAGGCCCAGTTTTCCGCCTTCGCCAGGGATCGGCGCCGTGTGGAGCAGCTGCATGTGGTCAGTTGTCCTTTCTTGCGGTCGGCTGCTCGAACCAAAGCGAGAGCTTGGTCTCCGTCCCTGCGAAATTCGCGCCGGCCGCCTGCTCGCGCCAGCGAAGTGCTTCCTCGCCCCCATGAGCAGATCTGGCCCTCGATCCTGTGTGTAGTGCACAAGAAGCGATCGGCACTGGGGACCGTCGGGTCCATGCCTGACCGGGTCAGAGGCGGTCCCAGGGCGGGGGTGTCCGAAAGCATGCCCCCCGTCTTTTTTCGCGCTTGACGCCGGGTTCTGACATGGAGCCGCCCCGGCCGAACGTCGAAGTTCAGCTATGGTAAAGTCAAAAACGCCCATCTGGCTCGATAGATTCCTCGGGGATATGGACGAGGAAATGCGGTTACAACGCATGACACGGCAAACCCGGCGCGTGTGCGCCGCGCACGTCGGGTGCTCACCGATGGGGCAGAAGCTGATGGCGGGGGGATACTTCGATCAGAACCTAGGATTTCTCCG
>CAWVXN010000568.1:0-2313 GCA_963933695.1 uncultured Myxococcales bacterium
CGACAACCACATTCACCACGGAAACAAGTTGAATATCGACCCGCGCAGAATCAGTTGGCCCCGGGTGGTGGATATGAACGATCGGGCGCTTCGAAATGTCGTTGTGGGCCTCGGGGGGGTGAACAACTCAGTTCCCAGAGAAGACGAATTCCAGATCAGCGTGGCTTCCGAGGTGATGGCTTGCCTCTGTCTGTGTGACGGATTGAAGGACCTTAAAAGGCGGTTGGGAAATATGCGAATCGCCCACACTTACGACAGGAAACCCCTGTGTGCTCGTGATCTCAAGGTCGATGGCTCAATGACGGCTTTGCTCAAGGACGCCATACGGCCGAACCTGGTCCAGACCATCGAACACACCCCCGCACTGATTCACGGCGGCCCCTTTGCCAACATCGCTCATGGAGCAAATTCGATCCTGGCTACGCGGACGGCGCTCAAATTGGCGGACTACGTGGTCACCGAGGCCGGCTTCGGCTCCGATCTCGGCGGCGAGAAATTCATGAATATCGTCTGCCGAAAGGCGGGCTTTTCTCCCGACGCGGTCGTCATGGTGGCCACCATTCGGGCGCTGAAGATGAACGGAGGCGCATCGTCCGACGCATTGGGCGAGGAAAACCCGCGCGCGCTTTCCCGTGGCCTGGGTAACCTCAAGCGCCACATAGAGAACATTCGAACCTTTGGACTTCCCGTGGTGGTTGCGTTGAATCGTTTTTCTCAGGACACGAACCAGGAGATTTCGAGCATCAAGGAGAAATGTGCACATCTCGGCGTCGACGTGGTGGAGTGCAATGTCTGGGAGAAAGGCTCGGAAGGAGGCATCGACCTGGCCGAAGCGGTCGTGGAGATGATCCAGAGCGTACCCGCGTATTTTCAGTTGCTTTATCCCGACGAGTTGTCGCTGTGGAAGAAAATCGAGAACGTCGCCCAACGAGTGTATGGAGCGCGCGAGGTGAGCGCCGACAAGCGGGTTCGGAATAAGCTCAAGAATCTCGATGAGTCGGGTTACGGGCATCTCCCGGTCTGTATCGCCAAGACCCAGTACTCGTTCTCGTCGGATCCAAAACTTCTGGGGGCTCCAAAGAATTTTGATTTGCTGGTGAGGGACGTGCGACTGGCGGCTGGAGCCGAATTCGTGATCGTTTATTGCGGCAATATCATGACGATGCCCGGTCTTCCGGCTCGCCCGGCCGCGGAGGGGATAGATGTCGATGACGAGGGACGGATAACCGGCCTTTTTTGAGCTGAAAGCCTTAGCCAGCCCTTCAGTTCGAGGCGAAACGAGTTTCGACGGGGTTACCTGAAGCTGGGAAGAAAGACGAGCATGGAAAACCGATACCGGGTTCTACTAGAAGAAGTAAAAATCGGCCCCGTGGTCGCTCCTAACCGCTTCTATCAGGTACCTCACTGCACCGGGATGGGTTACGGCTCGCCGAATACCTTGGCGGCCATGCGGGAGGTGAAGGCCGAAGGGGGATGGGGTGTCGTCTGCACCGAATATTGTTCGATTCATCCCTCGTCCGACGATACCCCCTTTCCCCACGCGTCGATTTGGGACAACGCCGACGTAAAAGCCCAGGGGATGATGGTGGACAAGGTGCATGCCCACGGCTCCTTGGCGGGTATCCAACTCTGGCATGGTGGATCGGATATCTCGAACCTGCATTCCCGGGAAATCACTCTTGGTCCCCAGAGTCGGCCGGCCTCGGGGATTGACCCCGTACAGTCCGCCGCCATGGACAAGCGCGATATTCGGGCATTGCGAAGCTGGCACAGAGCGGCTGCCGGACGCGCGGTGGAAGCCGGTTTTGACTTGGTCTACGTCTACGCCACCCACGGTTACCTGCTCTCCCAGTTTCTTTCCCCCAGCAACAAGCGGAGCGACGAATACGGTGGGAGCCTGGAGAACAGGGTTCGCCTGGTTCGCGAACTGCTCGAGGAAACCCGGGAGGTCTTGGGGGATCGCTGCGCACTGGCCATTCGCCTCTCCAGCGATGGGGGCGAAACCGATGGAGAGCCCGATTCCGGAGAGCAGCGCGAAGTTGTCTCGCTCCTGGGCGATCTCCCGGATTTGTGGGATATCAATATTCACGATTATTCCTACGAGATGGGAAGCTCACGTTTTGTCAAGGAAGCGGCCCTCGAAGACTACGTCTCCTACGTGAAGTCGATGACGGGAAAGCCCGTGGTGGGGGTGGGGCGCTTTACATCTCCTGATACGATGCTTCGCCAAGTCGAGTCGGGTGTACTCGATTTGATTGGTTGCGCGCGTCCCTCCATCGCAGATCCTTTTCTTCCCAGGAAGGTCAAGGAAGG
>CAWVXN010000569.1:0-2304 GCA_963933695.1 uncultured Myxococcales bacterium
GATTCGAAAGCGGACCCCTGCCTCGTCTTGTTTGGGATCGAGATGGATATCTGAAGCGCGTTGATCGAAGGCATATTTCAGCAGGTAGTCCACGGCGGCGACCACGTGCGCTTCGGTGGAAGTCGAGAGTTCCTCGTTGCTCTGGAGTTCCACCAGTTCAACGAGGGCTGTGGAGCGACTGCCACTCTCGAGCTCCTCGCTGGCCAGATCGACCTTGGAGCGAAAGCCGTGAACCCGCTCGATGATGCCAATGATGTCCTTCTTGCTCGAAACGACATATTGGACTGGGCGGCCCAATGTGGTTTCGATGGATTCGCGCAAGGCGCTGTCAAAGGGATCGGCAATCGACAGCTGTAGGGCCTCGCCGTCGCGCCCGACCGGAACGACGACATGGCGATAAGCGTAGGCTCGCGAAAAGCTCCGGGTGACCAGGTCGTTGTCGAGTTTGAGGGGATCCGGCTTGAGGTAGGGGTACAGAGCGGCTTCGGCGATGCACTGGGCGATGGCCTCTTCGTTGAGGGTGCGACGCGGCTCCTTGCCATGGGCGAAACCAGCGGCTGCGACGATCTCCGCCGGTGAAACGTCGTACCGGGCTGCGGCCTGGGAGCGAACCGAACCGACTTTTTCCTTCAGCACCTGGCTGCGTAAGGTGATCTTGCGGGATTCGATTTCTTCGGCGCGAGGGGGATCGATCGCCCCGGCGCTCGCCAGGAGTTCGAGCAACTCCTCGAGAGACAGGGGCGGCCGAAAGGCTTCGAGGTCAAGCCGGGAATTTGGTGCGTGGCCCGGGGGCATCTCTGGCATGATTCCCTTCATCGGTGCTTCTTCACACGCCCCCGTCAACCGGGTGTGGCGCTCGGTCTCAGGGTGGCGACGCCCGCCGTCGCTGCCCCCGGAATAACTCATCGGCAGTTTGGCATGGATCAGGACCCGGTGGAGGCGGGGGCGGGCTCTCGATGGCCCGACGAAGCCTTTGCCCCCAGGGGACCCGTCGGGAAGACATGTACGTCCTCGGGCCGCAGGGCCAGGGAGAGCTCATCCCCCATTGCTATTTCTCGCGCCATGCCGCGTCCAGCCACCAAATGGGTTCGCAGGGAATGACCCGCCCAAGCAATCTCCAGAGTGGTCAGAATTCCGTCCGACGCGCGCTCGGTGACCCGGCCCGGGCCAATGGGCGAGCCTTCCCCTCGGCCGATATCGACCTTGAGATGTTCTGGGCGCAGGCCAATCCAGGCGGGCCCGGGGCGGCCCAAAGCCAGGGTGGGGATGGCGTGTTGGGCGTCGATGCGGGCAAGTCCCTGGGCGTCGATCTCGGCGGGGAGAAGGTTCGTCATGCCCACGAGGGCGGCGACATCACGATCCGCCGGCCGGTTGAGCACCTCATCCCGATCCCCTGTCTGGCGCAACGCCCCGCCGAGTAGCACGGCAATCCGGTCGCAGACTCGAACGGCCCGGCGTAGGTCGTGGGTAACCACGGCCACGGCGACCCCGGTCTCCGCCACGGCTCGGCGAAGATCCCGAGAGAGGGACTCCTGGGCCCCGGCGTCCAGATCGTCGAAGGGTTCGTCCAGAAGCAAAACCGCGGGCTTGATGGCGAATGCCCGGGCCAGGGCCAGCCGGCGCACTTCGCCCCCGGAGAGCGCTGTGGCCGGGCGAGGGGCCAGGTCAGTGATGCCAAAGCGCGCCAAAGCCTCGTCCGAGCGGCGGGAGATCTCTTCAGCGTCGAGGCCCTGGCTGCGCAGGGCGATGCGCACGTTGTGAACGACGCTGCCCGCCAGCGCGATGGGGCGCTGGAAAACCATTGTGACCGGCCCCGTGGCATGGCGGATCACTTCGCCCGCCTCGAGGGGTTCAAGGCCCGCCAAGGCGCGCAAAAGGGTGCTCTTGCCCGCGCCGTTTGCGCCCAGGACAGCGAGGACCTGTCCCGACTCGAGGTCGAGGGCCCCAATTTCGAGTTCGAAGCGACTGACCGCGGACTTCCGAACGATTCGCAGGCTCCGCACACCCAACGAGGAACTCATCGTTTTTCCCCGTATTGAACCCAGGTGAGCAGGCCGGCCAAGGTCAGCATCAAGCCCAGGAGCACCGCTGCCAGGGCATAGGCGGACTCGAATAACCCCATTTGGGTGTACATCAGAATCGCCGTGGTGAGAACGCGGGTCTCGCCCTCGAGGTTCCCCCCGGTCTGCATGACCGCCCCCACCTCGGACAGAATGCCGCCGAGAGCGGCAATGACCGCGGCCAAAAGCCCCAGGCGGATCTCGCGCAGCAGTAGCCAATTACGCCAGAGCGGCGAGATGCCCA
>CAWVXN010000570.1:0-2300 GCA_963933695.1 uncultured Myxococcales bacterium
GTCTCGGGAAACTCGCCCACTTCGCCGCCCGCGTGCTGAATCAATTTCTCATAGACTTGGACGTGGCGCGCCTCGTCCCAGCATTGCCTGGCCATATCCTTGGTGAAAGCCCAGGGTGAATCGGGAAAGTCCCAGAGGGTTCGCCCGGCGGCCTCGAGGGCTTGGATTTCGCCGACGAAAATCCCGTGGAGTTGAAGGCGCAGTTGCAGCGGGGTGCGTTCGTCTTTGGACTGGCGCCCCCCGGAAGCTGTTAGGAACTGGAAGCCCGGTCCCAGGTCGTCGTAGACCGCCTCAAGGGAGGTTTCCGCGACCCGCTCCCGAATCTTTTCGGCGATGGACTCGAAGATGCGGACAATTCCCTCGACGTCGTCGGGCAGGGACCGAAGCAGGGTGTTTCGGCTCTTGGTTCGCTTGAACCGGCGATCCCTCGCCAGTTCCTGGGGTTCCATGAATTGCTTCATCGGTTCGATTTCCTTCCGCGGGGACGCGGTAAGCGATTGCCCAGTATAGGAGCTTCGTCCGGCCCGGGGGCACACGAAGTCCACCGCCTCGGTTCCGACTCCTCTGGAGGCCGCGGGTGCGCGAACTTCAATCTAGGGTAAAATCGATAGATGATTAGCGAGTTTCACTTGTTCACTCAGAGCGGGAGAAGGCTGCTCGGGGGCTTGGGCCTAGGCTTGGGCTTGGTGATGAGTCTCGGGTGCTCCGAAGCACCCCGGGAAGGCAGTGGGCCCGCTTCAGTCTCCCCGGGCGGGTTGGCTCAATCGCCGAATCCAGTCGCGGGTTCTCGAGCCGATGAAGTGGAGCCCGCTCAGGCAAAACTGATCGCCCGAGGCCGCTCGGTGTATGTGAGCAATTGCAGCGCCTGCCACAACCCAGACCCGGGGCTGCCCGGTAGCTTGGGTCCAGAAGTCGCCGGCTCGTCTCGGGCACTGCTCGAGGCTAAATTGCTCAGAAATAGCTACCCCGAAGGATACAAGCCCAAGCGAGACAGTCGGGTCATGATGGCGCTCCCCTACTTGAAGGGCGAAATCGGCTCTTTGGCCGCCTATCTTGCCTCCCTGAAGCCGAACTAGCCCACGCGGGAGTGAGCCAAACGAAAAGCGGGATGATGACCCTGGGGCCACCATCCCGCTTGTGATTCCGTGCTGTCCGGGTGTTCGCCCGGAGTCGATCTCAGTTGATCAGGACGCCCAACACGTAGAGAAGCACAGTGAGGGCTAGCCCTGCGTGGATTGTTCCGGAGACCGTAGTCAGCGGTTTCTGGGTTGCCGTCCCCGGGCCAATCAGTGCCTGAGCCTCGACAAAGAGAATGATTGCACCCGCGACCAGGCAATAAACGAGATCGTTGGTTCCAGTCAGGAAACTGGGGAGATGGCTGGCACTTCCCATGAAGAAAAGCATGGGAATGGACAGCACGGTATTGGTGCGAGACGCCATGCCCGCTCGGCCGGCGCGGGCGGCGGCTTCGGGGTTGGGCTCGCCTCCCCCGGCGACATTCTCGGCATTGGCGATCACAACTTGCTGCGCGGGCCAGATGACGAACCAGACATTGGCCCACATGAACGTGCCCATCAGGCCGCCGGTGAGAATTTTTGTCATGTACGGGTCGGCCATGGCGACGCCGTTATGGACTTTTATCATCACCATCGCCCAACCGCTCAGGAAGGTGAACATGGCGCCCCAGCGAAACCACCAGAGTGCATTGGGGACAAGTCCCCGGGTGACGGCGCTCTTGGCCTGGCCACCGAGCTCGGTGCCAAAGAAAGGCGTCTGGATGAAATTGAAGTACCAGAGCACCCCGATCCAGCAGACACCCGCAAGAAAGTGCATGTAGCGCAGAAGGAACTCCCACCCCGCCATTGAACTGATGATTTCCATTGCGTCTCCTCTAAACTTGGCAGGGCCCGTGATTTCGGCCCCCGCTCTCAGCACTAATCGGCGTGCAGTATACCGATGGAGATTGCACTGGGGATAATTTTAAACGCGTATTCCGCTACTTACGCTATTTTGTCGATGAGGGCCAAGGACCACACCCCTGGATTTGAGCTGAGATTCGAAATCCACGGAGCCGGCGGAATCGGTTTGGGCCCGGGGCCTCGGGGCGCAGGGGTAAAATGAGAGCCCATCCACCTCTAATGCTAATGCTCGTAATGCGAATGCTCGGGACCGCTGACCCATGGAATATGAATTTAAGCCGCCCTCGGAGTCGACCCCTTTGACGGTGACCGTCGAACTCGATCACCGGGAGCACACCGTAGAAATTGCTCGAGGCGAGACGATCTTCTTCGCGGTCCACC
>CAWVXN010000571.1:0-2297 GCA_963933695.1 uncultured Myxococcales bacterium
CCGGCAGCTTCGTGGACTTCTCCCGAACGTCCATGTCGTACCACGTAAAAAGCGGGTTCACCGGAAAATGCGGACCTTCGGGATAGGGGAAGTCCTGCACCTCGCCGAAAAAGGTCGCGACGCCCACGTGGCCGGCCGGAACCTGATGAAAGAATTGACGGCCAAACATGATGACCGCGAGGACAGCGATAAAAACAGCAGTGAGTTTCGGATTCACATTTTTCTCCTGGCTGGAAGGGATCTCTATTCGGCTCTTTATACGGCTCGCTACGGGGCGAGCCGAGCCGTTGATCGGATCGCAGGGTAACGCTCGGACCCAAGGATCGCCCGTGGGCGGTCCACGAATACCGAAGACGCCCCGGGCTGCCGGGCGCGCAGGCCGACTTTAGACCACGGCCTTGGCATCACGCAGGGCAGCCACACGCTCGGCATCAAAGCCAAAGTCGGCCAACACCTCGTCGGTGTGCTGGCCCTCAAATGAAGGCGGGCGCACCAGCTCCGGGGCAGTCCGGCTGAAACGCGGAGCGGGGGCGGGTTGAATCACCCCAGCCGCCTCCACGAAAGTTTTTCGCTGCTTCAGGTGCGTGTGTTCCGGCGCCTCGTCCAGGTCGAGAACAGGTGCATAACAGACGTCTGTCCCCTCCATGATGGCCGACCACTCGTCCCGAGTGCGGGTCTTGAAAATCTCGGCCACACGCACCTTGAGAGCCGCCCACTGCTCGCGATCCATCTGCGGCGGCAGCTTTTCACCCTCGAGCCCGAGTTGCTGGAGAAGGAGCGCGTAGAACTGGGGCTCGATGGAACCGATGGAGACGTACTTGGCATCCCGCGTCTCGTAGACATCGTAGAAATGGGCGCCGGTATCGAGCATGTTGGTACCCCGCTCATCCCGCCAGACACCCATTGATTTCATGGCGTAGATCATGCCCATGAGGGCGGACGCTCCGTCCACCATGGCGGCATCCACCACCTGGCCCTGGCCCGAGCGCGCCTTCTCCAGGAGCGCGCAAACCACCCCGTAGGCGAGCAGCATGCCACCGCCCCCGAAATCTCCCACCAGATTGAGGGGAGGCACCGGCGCCTGGTCGCGCCGTCCGATGGCGTGCAGCGCCCCGGTCAGGGCGATGTAATTGATATCGTGCCCCGCCGCATGGGCGAGCGGGCCCTCTTGACCCCAGCCCGTCATACGACCAAAAACGATGCCGGGATTCCGGGCCAGACAGATCTCGGGACCCAGTCCCAGGCGCTCCATCACGCCGGGCCGGAAGCCCTCGATCAACACGTCGGCCCTCTCCACCATGGCGAGAACGACCTCGACGCCCTGGGGATTCTTCAGGTCCACGGCCACGCTGCGACGTCCGCGCGCCAGAATATCCTTGGGCGGGTTCTCGGGATCGCCGCCGCGCACGCGATCGGCCCGGTCGATCCGTACCACTTCGGCTCCCATGTCGGACAACATCATGCCCGCAAAGGGGCCGGGACCAATGCCCGCAATCTCAAGAATCTTGACACCTTCGAGCGGTCCCATCCGAGTTCCTCCGTGCCGTGCGCATCATCGCAGACGGTTCCCCGGGTGGCGGGCGCCAAACCGGGAGGCGCAGCATACACCAACCCCCGGGCACCCTCCCCCGCCCAAACACGCGCAGAATCGGGACAGAAAGCCACGATCAGGATTAGAAAGGCACCGCCAGGATTAGAAAGGCACCGCCAGGAAATAAAGGCACCGCCAGGAAATGCAGGCACCGCCAGGACTAAGAAGGCACCGCCAGGACACAAGCCGCCGCCAGGCTCAGTAGAAGCCCCGATACACGTGAAGACTTCGCAGGACTCGCCGAACATAGGATCGAGTCTGGGCGTACGGAATCTCCTCGACCCAAACGTCGTCTTCGAGCTTGCCCGCCGGGCCTTTGCGCCAACCCGCTACAGCATTGGGGCCGGCGTTGTAGCCCGCGATCACTGCCGAGGTCTGGTGGGGAAAGCGCTCGGCCAGATAGTCGAGGTACGCACTGCCCAGGGCGATATTGGTCCGGGGAACGAAGAGCATCTCACTGTCTTCCAGCGGGTCCGCGCCGACCCGAGCCGCGGTCCGGCGAGCGGTTTCGGGCATCAACTGAAGCAGCCCCATGGCTCCGGCGGAGGACATCACAGCCGGGCGGAAGCCGCTCTCCTCGCGCATGATGGCCCAGACAAGCGCCGGGTCGACGCGGTTCGAGGCGGGCAGACTGCCACGAACGAAATCGGCGTATGCCGGCGGCCAAGCAAGCCAGAAAAGCGCCTCGTATCCCGGACCAAGCCCC